>JAUSOT010000065.1 GCA_030656075.1 Candidatus Cloacimonadales bacterium | reverse complement strand
CCTGATGAACCAGTACAATCAATAAATTATGCTAATTCATCAATTGTATCGGATAGTTTGAATCCACACGCAATTTTTTTAGCAGATGGAGTATATTCAAAAAGTATAAACGGTCAGGCCTTTCCCTTAAATCTGAGAGGTTATGTTTCCTTAGAAGGTGAATCGATGGAAAATACGATTTTGGATGCTGAAGGATTAGCTTCATTCTTGCGTTGTTGGGATAATGATAGTAATTTAACGATAAAAAATCTTAAGCTTATCAATAGCGAAGTTTTTTACAATAATAGTGGAATAATTATTTCAATCTGTAATCCGCACTTTTATGAAAATCGTTTTATAAATTTCGAAAACCTGATCTTTGGAAATAGTATTCATAAATCTTATTTTTTAAGTGCAGCTTATTTGAATGTAAATCTAAAGAATGTATATTTTCTCAATAACCAGGGAGGCTGGCAGATCAGGTTTTGGCTGGGAAATGATTATGAAACAGTAGATATTGAAAACATGGTAATTCGGAATTGTTCCCAATACGCACATCCAGATATATTTTCAGCTACACCTGTTTGTTTGTTTGGAGCTACGGGTGACGAACCGTACCAGGTTACAATGAAAAACACACTTATTGCTGATAATGTGGATAATACTACAGACTGGACAATGTCCTGTTCGGCGATCTCGGTAAGTTTCAGCATAAATTTAGATTTGATCAATTGCACGATAGGAAATAATTATACACCGGGCTCGGGAGGGCAAGGACAAGGTGCAGCCTTATTGGCTGGTGGAGTAGGTTCTACATTTAATATTATAAATTCTATATTTTACGGCAATGTAACAGATCAAATTTATCTTGTTAACGATGGACCGGAAGAACCGCTTATCATGAATATCTATAATTCTCTCATTGAAGGCGGAGAATCTAATATATTGAATCCTTCCAATTGGAATACTCTCAACTGGCTGGAAGGAAATTTAGACGAAGACCCGCTTTGGCTGGGAACAGGTGATTATCCTTATTATCTGCAAAGCGAATCTCCCTGCATAAATGCAGGTACGCTGGATTTACCTGCAGGAATAGAATTACCAGAATTTGACCTGGCTGGCAATCCGCGCATTTATGGAAACACCATTGACATGGGTGCTTACGAGTGGCAAGGGGTCGGAGTCGAAGATGAAGAAGTTACTCACCTCTCATCTCTCACTACTCAACTCTCGAATTACCCTAACCCATTTAACCCCACAACAACCATCAAACTTGATCTTGCAGAATCAGGACAAGTAGAATTAGCTGTTTATAATATCAAGGGGCAGAAAGTGAAAACTCTTTTGGATTGCACCACAGTTCGCGGCACATACGAATGTGTATGGAACGGAAAAGACGATCAGGGAAAATCTGTTTCCAGCGGACAGTATGTAGTCAAATTGCAGCAGGATGGCAAAGAGACGGCGACTAAGATAATGCTTTTAAAATGATTAGATGAATCCGGAAGATGTGGGAAATCCGGTTATT
Source organism: Candidatus Cloacimonadales bacterium (assembly GCA_030656075.1). Lineage (GTDB taxonomy): Bacteria > Cloacimonadota > Cloacimonadia > Cloacimonadales > TCS61 > B137-G9. The sequence goes on along the minus strand of JAUSOT010000065.1, from coordinate 5,472 downwards.
TCACCGTTCTTTTTACTAAATCGATCAATTCGAAATTATTGAAAGGTTTCGTCATATAGGCATCAGCTCCCAGCGAAAGAGCCTGGTTTTTGATAGCTGAATCTCCATAAGCTGTCAGCACGATTATTTTAGAATGTATACTTAATTTTTTAATTCTGGAAAGAATTTCAAAGCCGTCGATATCCGGCAGTCTTTTATCCAGCAGTATAATATCTATATTCTGATCTCTGAATATTTTGATCGCCGCTGCCCCGTTTTTTGCGGTGATGGTTTGATAGCCCTCTTCATCAAAAATATTAACCAGAAGGGACTGCATATCTTCGTTATCTTCCACGATCAACATGGCTTTTTTATCTATTCTCATTCCTTATCTCCGATAAATAAAACCGCAATGCCTGTGCCAAAATGAGAAAACAATCTAAAAAGAATTAAAGTTGTCTCTAACTAATTGCTTATCAGTACAATAGAACTTTGAAAAGAATTTAATAATATATTTTCAAACGAAGCTAAAACCATAATTTTGAGACATAATCGGGCACTGCGGGACAAAACAGTCACACTTTTTTTTGAGAATGTTGGCAGTATTTTCGGACTACAACGGCAGATTCAGGTTGTTCATTTTCCTGTATAATGTTTTACGGTTCATGTTCAACAATCCTGCCGCTTTGGTTTTATTACCGCCGGCTTTTTCTATTGCCTTCTCGATCAAATCCCGTTCAAACTGCCTGGTAATATCATCGAAGGTAGAACCATCCTCAAATTCTTCCAGCGGAGATTTTCGCTTTTTGGATTGCTGCAATACAAAGGAAAGATGCTCTGCTTCAACTTCACTTTTTTCTGCCAGCAAAGTGGCTCGTTTGATCGTATGTTTCAATTCTCGAATATTACCGGGCCAATTATATTCTAGCAGCATTCTTTCCGCATCAACAGAGAAACCAGTGACATTTTTTTTAAATTCAAGATTAGCTTCTTTCAGGAATTGGCCAGCCAAAAAAATGATGTCATCTTCCCTATCCTTTAATTCCGGAAGTGCTATCTGGAATTCGTTCAAACGGTGAAAAAGATCTTCCCGAAAATGTCCGCTCTTCATTTCATCATGGAAATTCTGATTTGTGGTGGCAATGATGCGAACGTCGATATGAAAAGATTTTTTACCGCCGACATGAGAAACTTTGCGAGTTTCGATCAGACGCAGTAATTTAGCTTGTCCATCTATGGGCAGATTCGTGATCTCATCCAAAAGGATCGTGCCGCCGTTAGCTTCTTCAAATTTACCGGCTTTGGTTGTGTTAGCTCCGGTGAAAGCGCCCTTTTCATAACCAAAAAGCTCGCTCTCGATCAAAGTATCGGGAATGGCTCCACAATCCACAGCCACAAAAGGTCGATCCTTTCTCAGGCTTTTCTGGTGGATCAAATTGGCAACAACTTCCTTGCCTGTACCACTTTTCCCCTGCAAGATCACACTCATATTGGTGGGAGCGATCAGCTCGACCTGCTTGATAACCCGTTGAATAGCTTTGCTGTTTCCCATTTTTTCCACGAGAACCTTTTTTTGATTTAATTTTTCCTTCAGCACTTTGATCTCTTTACTCATCTTCCGGGTTTGGAGTGCTTTGCGGATCGAGAAGATCATTTCTTCGTTATTAAAAGGTTTGGTAATATAATCGTAGGCTCCCAGTTTCATTGTATGAACGGCTTCCTTCACATCTGCGTAGGCAGTGATCATGATAACCAGAAGATCCGAATCTATTTCGCGGAATTTTTCCAGGATTTCTATTCCGTTCATTCCCGGTAAACGCATATCCAGCAGAACGAGATCTGGGATTGCTTTTTTCACTTCCTCCAACGCGCGCATGCCGTTACCAACTGCATTAACATCAAATCCTTCTTCCTGCAGAATATTCGTCAGCAGAAAACTCATATCTTTATTATCTTCCACAATCAGGATCGTATTCATCATAGCTCCTATGTAAAATTGATTGATTCAACGGCAAAGTAATTTTCACCTTGGTTCCCCGGCCAATTTTGCTTTCAATTTCGATATTTCCTTCGTGTGCTATGATAATCTGATAAACCAGTGAAAGTCCTAATCCGGTTCCTTCTGCTTTAGTTGTGAAAAAAGGATCAAAAATTTTCGTGAGATTTTCACCGGAAATCCCGATTCCTGTATCCTGGAATGAAATCAAAACATTCTCTTTATCACATTTCGCTTCGATCGTGATTGATCCACCTACGGGCATCGCTTCGATAGCATTCAGAATAAAATTCAGAAAAGATTGTTCAATCCATTTTTCATCCAGACTTATGTCAGGGATTTTGTCTGAATATTTCCTGATAATTTCTACTTCCGCTTTGCTACAGCGAGCCTGAACCATATTGATTGTATTTTCCAGGATATTGATAACATTTTTTCGTTCTCTATTAATTTCGCGGGGAGTAGCAAATTCCAGCAGTTCCTTGATGATCTTATTGGCGTTTTCAGAATTTCGCAAAACGATCTCCAGGTATTTTTTTATATTTTCATCCGGCTTATATTTACTGATGCAAAACTGAATGGAAGCGCTGATGTTACCGAGTGGATTCCTGATCTCGTGGGCAATCCCGGCTGCCAGCTGACCTACTCCAGCCAATCTCTCCGCGCGCAGGATGCGCTTTTCCATCCTTTTCTGGTTAGTAATATTCCGCATGGAATAGACGATTCGTTTGGTTTTTCTAAAAGCATCCCGATTTATTTTGCAGTTTATCGAACAGCTTATTTCCTGATCTCTGCCATTTTTAAATGAAATCTCGTAACCGAATAGTTGATTTTTAGTAAGAATTATTTCTTTTAAAACCCGGAATTCTTTTTTATCAGTTAACAGCTCTTGTATGAAAGTATTGATCAATTTTTTCCTTTTAAAAAATGTGAAATTTTCTATGGATGGACTGATCTCCAGGATTTTACCTTCCAAGTCTGTTTCAATGTAAACATCCTGAATGTTCTCGAAAATTGTACGATATTTCTCTTCGCTTTTTCTCAGTTTAGATTCCATACTGAATTTATAAAAAGCTAACTCCAGTGCAACTTTGATTTCCTTTTCTTCGAAAGGTTTAACTAAATATCCGTATGGATTCGTCGAAATTGCCTTCTCTATCGTGTTATCATCGGCATAAGCAGTGATGTAGGTGAGAGGAACGTCCATTTCTTTTCTGATCTTTCCGGCAGCTTCAACTCCGGTCATTTTTTTTGACAGCATAATATCCATCAAGATCAGATCAGGTTTGGTTAGAATTGCAGTTTTAACGGCATTCTCACCGGAAGTGATAATCTCAATGACTTCATAACCAAGCTTTTCCAGGACATCTTTGATGTCTTTGGCGATGATCATTTCATCTTCGACAACAAGAATTCTCTTCTTATACAACTTTTGCTCCGGATATTTCCTGATTGAATTTAATAATATCTTCCTCTCTTCCCTACTCCAAATTCCTCTGGATAAAGCTCAGATCGAGATAAATTTTGGCAAGAGTTTTTTCTTGAACAAAGAATACCTTCCAGGTTTTTGAAGACCCGGAAGGTATGAATATTTATATCCTTCGCAACTAAGCGTTGCCCTTAGGCAATCGCTGAAATTCTTTCACTTACCAAACGGTCGAAGAACCTCGCGAACGGTTTATATTACGTTCACCGTTCCGAAGGTTCTACACACCCCACGGCTGAAGCCGCACCCCTCTCCAAGAGGGGAATTCACCGTTCGGAAGGTGAAAACTATTTCATCAAGATCATTTTCTTGATAGACTGATACCTGTCAGCTTTCATTTTGTAGAAATATATTCCACTTGTTACAGGCTTACTGCCGTTATCCGTGCCATCCCACACAACGCTGTGGAATCGGGCTTCCATTTCACGATTAACCAGAGTGCGAACCATTTCTCCCTTGATATTGTAAACTTCCAGGGTCACATAACCGGGTTCACTAAGGGAGAAATTGATGCTCGTAGTCGGATTGAAAGGATTCGGATAGTTTCCTTCCAGATTTGTAGCAACAGGAATAAGATCATTATTTGTATAGGTCTGAACATGTTCGATGACGGCATCGGTCGAGAGAGCAGACTGATAATCGCCGCTATAGACCGCCCTGATATTGTAGGAATACGTTCCATTCGGCACATTTGGATCAATGTAGGAAGTTTCCATCACGTTATTAGCGATCATTACAAGATTGCGATATACCTTGTAATGAGAGAATTCTCTGAAGATCGGTTCATCCCAAGTAAGCAGCACATCTATTCCCTGAGATACAGCCACTGGATTCTGAGGTACCGGATAAGTAAACGTAACAGTTTCAATATTGGAAGGATCCGATTCTCCTACGTGAAACAGTGCTGTAATGTAATATTCATAAACTCCCGCCACCAGTTCAACATCAGTGTAAGTGAGGGTGGAAAGATCTGTGATCTCGGCAATCTCTGATCCGTTTTTGTAAACTTTGTAACCGGTAAGATCCCGGGTAAGGCCGGCACCGCTCGGTTGATCCCAGCTAAGTATAATATCGTTAATATTCTGGATCTCGGAGGTCAAGTTTTCGGGAGGAAACATAGGAGCAAATGCTTCGATAGAAAAATTACTCAACCAGGTATCACTACCGACAGCTTCCAGTTCAAAATAAACCGTGTGACTATCAGGAATATCTTCCGCTGCTTCAATCGTGAAGGCATCGGCAACCGTTGTAATCGTATTCGCTGCAATGCTGCTGAAAATCTCAGTTCCATCAATGATAGTAATATACGGATCAGCTGTCGTAATGGTGACAAACACATTTGTTCCATCACTATTACCGATGTTTTCCAAACTCATATCAAGGCTAACAATTTCACTATTTTCCAGATAGCCATTACCGTTGCCATTCGTTGCATCATCGATCACATAACTTTCGAAGACAATGAATGGACCTTCAAGAGGAATAACAGGAATATCCTGTTGATATCTAATGTAATTATGAATTTGAGCAGAAACATGGGCTGTGCCGGGAGTTAGAACGGGTTCGTCGAATTCCACCTGAGCAAAACCGCCGGCATCGGTGAAAGCGACTGCATAAATACTGCCGTCATCATTGGAAACACAGACTCTGGCATTTTCCAGCGGTCCGGTTGTACCCGACACATTAACATCAAACGTCGTAACTCCCAGGAAAAGTTGATTATCATGAGTTACTGTCAGTTCTTCGATCTGCTTCGTCCAGGGTTCGATGGAACTATCTCCTAACCAGAGATAGGTGAGAACATTGCAAATTCCGATATTTCCGTGTAAGTTCACTACAAACACATTGGCATAATTCGTGATATAGCCGATATTTAAAATTCCTTCATCAAAAATAGCTTTATACGATTCCTTGTCATAATCATGATTCGGAATAGTGTAGGAAGGCACTATCGCGCCATTGATTGCGATCGAAGCTTCGTCTGCTTTCATGAAGGATTCTGCCAGGCAAT
>JAUSOT010000052.1 GCA_030656075.1 Candidatus Cloacimonadales bacterium | reverse complement strand
ACTCTCCCTCAAAGCTTTTTAATTCAAGCCTGCTTAACTGATTTTCGCGTTCTCTCATTATGCCTCCTCTGGGCTTTATTTATTATATAATCTTACCCGAGGGGACATATGTCACTATTTCATCAGGATCATTTTCTTGGTAGATACGAACTTACCAGCTTTCATCTTGTAGAAGTAAACGCCACTTGCTGTGTTTTTGCCACTGTCATCTTTACCATTCCAAAGGATGCTGTGGTAGCCGGCTTCAAGTTCGCCGTTCACCAGTGTGCGTACTTTTTCACCCTTGATGTTATAAACATCGATGACCACATTCAAATCTTCGCAAAGACCGAATTTGATCGTGGTTGTCGGGTTAAACGGGTTCGGATAGTTGCAGAATAATGCATTATAGGGCATGATATCTTCTGCGGAGCTCATTGCAACACATGTAACTGAGTTTGATGGTATCGATTCTCCAACCGGGTCCTCATATAGCGCGGTAATATAAAATGTGCTTTCTGCATTTGCATTAATTGGCGCATTTGTTATTGTCAGCTCTGTTATATTAGCAGACACGGTTGCATAAACTTCATCATTCACATAAATATTGTAGTTTACCAGATTTGGAATACAATAGTTAGGTTCATCCCAAGTTAAGTCATAAATATTATTCGGGAATGAGTAATAATGATCTACTTCCAGATTTTGCGGAGGTTCAAAATTGATGGGAGAATATGTAAAACTTACCTCCATAATTTCAGATTCACCGGGATCATCATAAACTGCCGAAACACCAGCAGTGTATACTTGATTAAGTGTTAAGCCGGTATATTGATAGAATTCATCGGTTGTATAAGCAATGAATACTCCATCAAGCCATACATTATATCCGACCAATGTTCGTGATTTTTCTCTAATATTGGGCTCGCGAGAAATTTGAGAAATCATCTTAGCGTGCATATCTCTACCGACAATTGTTGCCTTTTTACTGTTTGTCATAACACTGTTGTTGACATGAATTTTTATTGGCGTTTTTATAGAAAAATTTTCGCGATCTGCACTACTGATGAGTTGAAATGCCAAATCTGTAGCCGGATCAAGAGACCAGCCAGTTACAGGAACTGTAAGAGAATAGGCTGAGCCAACAACACCGGCAACCGGATCAAGATTACCTACTTCCCAGAAATATGTGTCTGTTGCAGGATAGCCTGTTGTATTGTAGAATTCAAGCCAATAGGTTCCGGCTGCCAGAGTAACGGGTGTGGTCAATGTAAGAGTGTGCATCCACTCATTCACGCCAAAGAGCACGATGCCGGTTTGCTCACGTTCATAAGGTACATTCGCTTCTGTGAAGAGCACCGTGCCGGGAGAGCCAGCAGCATCGTCATGGAAGATCACTGTGAAGTAATCAGGTTCCATAGGAACGTTGCCACTATAGTAACCACCCCAGACCACTAATTGCTCGACGGTCGTATCTGTATTTAGTAAGAAGTTATCGGCAATTATTTGTGGATATGAATAATCAGAAAAAACACCATTAGACTGGTTAGGCTGCTGATTCAGTACAACAACATTACCGCCTCCACCACCCGGTGCATCCCAGGTTGCATAACCCAGGTCATCTACGAACAGGTTGGTGGGCGGATCGAAGGTAGCCGGAACTGATTCTTCATACAAACCATTATGCTGCATATTGCAGCCATCCACGATCATATAGGCAAGATCTTCATTCCAGGCTGTTCCGGTATCCCACAAATAGCATTCCACAACCCAGCCCATAATATCGGTGGCAGCGCCCATGATTTCAATCTGGTTATCATTGTCCACATCTCCAAAAACAGGAGTGATCTGCATTGTTGTTGAACTCCAAATAGTACCGCAAGGCAAAGGCCATTCAGTGCAGTGTGTTCCATCATGGTTATAACAGTTGTATCCAAGTGTAAAGTTATTATCATCGATCATTAATTCTACAAAGCCATCACCATCAAGGTCGGCAATACCAATCTGAGCATAGATCGCATTGGTGGGACCGGCAGGAAAACCGGGTAAAGCATTACCTGCTGCATTCCAGGCAAAAATTTGGTCTACCGGTGTACCGGAAGAAACTTGATCTCCAATAACTACATCCATCGAGCCATCCTGATCCACATCGCCGATCGAAACGGTTCCGAATATCCAGTAATTTGTTGCTTGAGGCCAACCTGTTACAGAGCTTGCATCCTGGTTAACAGCGAAAACTGCTCCGGTGCTGCTGGCGCAACCACCCCAGATGATCTCATTCAATCCATCATCATCAAGATCAAATAAAATTGGTTGAGAATAGGAATAGTTATAGCCGACATTTTCCAATGGAAATCCTGGTAAAATATTTCCCTGCAGATCAAAGACATGAATTTTGTGATAACTTAAAGCAATAATTTCCGGAATTCCATCACCAGTAATATCTCCAGCCGAGATTCCTGCTCCGGGAATATAGTCCAATTCTTGAGGAAAGCCCGGAAAAACTGTACCGTCTCCATCATAAACATAAACCCAGCCTTGCGGATTATTTCTGACGTTTACGAGGATTTCCATATCTCCATTATCATCAAGATCATAAAGGCAGACATTATTTGTGCCGCCTCCAGCCTGGATAACCGGAAATCCGGTGCAAGGTGTTCCATCTAATTCAAAAGCATAAAGCTCTCCTGAATTAGCAGTGGAATTATTACGACTGGTGCAGACTATTTCAATAGCTCCATCACCGTCAATATCACCACAAGCGGGACTGCTCCAAATATAAAAACCTAATTGTTTGGGCCAGCCGGGAACTGAAGTTCCATCCAGATTCAGAGCTGTTATTTTGGTACCAACACCAAATAATATTTCCATGTCCGGATCAGCATCCATATTAACGTAAATGGCTCCATTATGACAATTTGCCCCCGTATAACTTACAGGCCAACCTGTCACAACAGTCGGAAGATCACGTGTTAAAGCGATTTCTTCCATGAGCTGTGCATCCAGGTCATTCAAGAGAACTCTGCCTTCCATATCCGGAACAACCCTGCTTTGGATATCTGCCGGTAATTCTGAAAATTGAACTACAGATGCAGAAAGGTGCAAAGTAACTAAAATGAATAAAACAAATAATTTACGCATGCTTAAACCTCCGATATATTTTTCCTCTCTCTCGAAGCCGTTTATTATATTCGGGAACATCGGTGTCAAGCAGTAACTTTCGATTTAAAATTGAAAGTAATTCATAATAGGATTGATAATTTTGTAGGTTCAATCTTGTAAATTGAACTAAATCGTTTCGGACGCATCAAAATGATGTGTCCTGCACATATTTCTCGTTCCTAAACCCCTGTTTGGGAATGAGCATTTGAAGCAAAACTCCCGTTTTGCAGAACTTTACACATCTTCAAATCGTGCGTTCAATCAAATTGAGATTCTTCCGAAGAACAGCGTGCAAGAAACGTCAGAAAGGCTTATTTATTTTCGTTCGAATATATTAAAAACTGTCTTCCTGAGAAATTCATCTTGCTTTTCTAACGAAGGATCTCGTGAGAATTTTTTCAGCTTTGCTTCTCGTGATACTGAGATTCTTCCGAAGAACAACCTTATATTCCGTTCCACCAGGATGGTTGAACGAACAAATTTTTTAAACTACTTTATATCCTGCTTTTTCGATCGCTTCTTTCACTTTTTCTGCTGCGAAATCACCTTCCACAACGGCGTTTTTATTGGAAAGTGAGACTTCCACTTTTTTTACGTTTTCCACCGCTTCGATGGCATTTTTCACATTCATCACGCAATGATTACAAGTCATACCTTCTATTTTAAAGATTTTCGAATCCATTTTTACCTCCAATTCTGTAAATTTAGCACTTGTTTTTTTCCTGATTTTCCTGAACAGTGAAAGCGCTAGAAAGATAGAAAATACTATCAACATGGCAGTCATATACCAGGGAATTCCATGTTCGTGATGCATCGATTTCAAATCTACCGGATTGCCAATCAGGTCAAAAATCCAGTTGAGCAGAAAGCCGAATCCGACAGCAAAAACCGAAATGACGGAAAGATAGATTGCCACCATTCTTTTCCCGAGGGCGTTGCCGATGAGAGCGATCGTAGCTGCGTTTGTAGCAGGTCCCACTACCAGGAAGACGAAAGCTGCTCCGGGTGAAATGCCTTTCATCATCAGGGAAACTGCGATCGGGATGGAAGCTGTGGCACAAACATAGAGCGGAATTCCGAAGGCGATCATGATCAGCATTCCGACTAAACCATTCCCACCGAATCGTTCAAAAAAGTTATCGGGAATAGCAAAAGAAATAATTCCAGCCAGGATGATCCCGACAATCAACTGCAAAGAAATATCGTCCAGAAACTCCTTGAAAGCATAAACAAATCCGCTGATCAATTTGTTCCAGAGAGTTTTCGGTTCAGGTTTATCTGTGGTGCAGGAAGTACAGACATTTTTCGGTTCATCTACGATTTCTATATCGTTTTTAGTTAAAATATTAGTTATCGCACCGCCTGTGATTCCCATCACAAAAGCAGCTACTGGCCTGAAAATGGCAAAGATCGGACCCATCATGCCATAAGTGGCGATGATGCTGTCCACGCCGGTTTGCGGAGTAGAAATCAGGAAGGAAAGAGTGGCGCCTTTGGAAGCTTTCTGCCTTCTCAGATACAAAGCTGTGGGAATGACGCCGCAGGAACAAAGCGGCAGCGGAACTCCTAAAATTGCAGCTTTTACTACGGACAGGAAATTATCTTTTCCCAGATGCCGCGCCACGAAATCTTTCTTGAAAACGATGTGCAGCAGTCCGGCAAAGAAGAGCCCGATAAATAAATAAGGAGCGATTTCCAAATAGGTTTTGAATATTTCGTTTACTAAATTTGAAATCATTAGTTTACCTTATCAGTTTTTTAATGGTTTGCATCAGTTCATCGATTGCTTCCAGTTTTCCATCCTGGATCTGTTCGACAATGCAGGATTTGATATGTGCATCCAAAAGAACTTCACCCGCCGAGACCAACGCGCTCTGCACAGCGGCAATTTGATTTAAAATATTATCGCAATAAACATCTTCCTGGATCATGCGATTGATACCGCGAATCTGGCCTTCGATGCGATTCATCCGATTCTTCAGATCATTTTTGAATTTATCGGAATGATGCGCATGCCGAGTACTGCAAACTTCACAATTTTCTGCCATTTTTTTCTCCTTTCCCAATACCCCATGGGGGTATAATCATAAGGTAAGGTTTTGACGTCAAGAGGCAAATTGTTTTTTGGTGGAAGTAAAAGATTAGCCACAAAGGCTCTAAGACACGAAGGACACGAATAGATCAGTTGGACTTCTCGTCCCGGGGAGTCCATACTGTTTTTTGTTTTCGTCCCGAAAGCTTTTATTAATCAATCTCTGATCGGGACGATCCGGCAAAAATATCCGGCAACAGAAGCAACCCCCTCGCTCCCCCTATTTAGGGGGAAGTGTATCTTTCACATATTCTTACACTTTTTTTACTTCATCCTGGGAAATTCCGGGTTGGATATTCAAACTCCCCCAGCCCCTCTTCAAATCAAGAGGGGAGCGGATTTATTTCTTTAAACACATTTCAATTTTTCATCTATAGAAAGTTGACTGTTCGTCCCGAGAAGTCCACCCTGTTTCTTGTTTTCGTCCCGAAAGCTTTTATTAATCAATCTCAGATCGAGGACGATCCGGCAAAACATCTGGCTCAATCGAGTCCCCCGATTTAATCGGGGATTGAACCAACATTGAACGTTGCTGGAATGGCAGATCATTAGTTTGCCTTCTTTTTTAAAACTTTTACTTTGACATAAATTTAGACTTATTCATTTTTCGCAGGGTTATTTTTGGGATTAAAATTAGGATGGGTAATTTATGATCGATGTTGAGGATAATCGGGTTCGTGGGAAAAAAGTTAATGCGAACTTTTTATTGTTCGCACAGTATGAATGTTAGCAGCAACTAAAAAAATTGGAGGAAAAATGAGAACTATAATAATTATCATTTTTTTTGTCTTTGTTTTGTTTTTATCATCAACAGTAATTAATGTACCAGAAGATCAGCCAACGATTCAGGAAGGAATCAATGTAGCAGTTGATGGTGATACTGTCTTAGTAGCAGATGGATATTATACAGGTGTATTTAACAGAGAATTAACCTGGGATGGAAATGAAAAACACATAGTTGTTAAATCTGAAAATGGATATGAAAATTGTTTTATTGATTGTCAGCAAAGTGGAAGAGCATTTACCTTTTATGACACTAATCAAGATAGTACTGATGTCATTGAAGGATTTCATATTTCTAATGGTTATGTTTTTTATGATACTTTTGGGGGAGGTGCAATATGCTGTTATAACGCATCACCTAAAATTCTAAATAATAGAATTTCTAATAATGTTGCGGATGAATGTAGCGGGGGAGGTATTTTTCTTTTTAATTCCGATAGTAAAATAATTGGAAATAGCATTTTAAACAATACGTCAGATTATAGTTATTTCCCTGGTGGTGTAAGTGGAGGTGGTATATATATATTTAATGGTTCATCAATAATAAAAGATAATATTATAATGAACAATCAAGTATCTTATACTGATATAGAATCCGATGCAAGAGGAGGTGGTATATATGCAGCTACTTCTTATTATTATCCATTGGCACAAATACAAATTATTAATAATTTGATAATTAGTAATAGTGCTTACAGTAGTTGGAATGGTACTACTGGTGGCGGAATATATATAAACTGCTATTATGATGGTTCACAAATTATTAATAACACAGTTATTGGAAATCATGCAACTGTTGGTAGCGGAATATATTGTAGACGGGGTCAAGTTTCACAGAATATCATTGTAGATAATTCACAAGAAGGTCTAAGATGTTTTTGGCCAAATAGTACAGCAATTATTAATCATAATAATGTTCAGGATAATGGACAAAATTATGTAAACTGCCCAACAGGAATAGGTGATACATCTTGGGGTTTCAATATCAATAATACCGCCTGTGATAGCTGTTTCAATATATGCGAAGATCCTCTTTTTGTATCCAGTTTGGGGGAAGAGTATTTTTTATCTCAGTTTGAGGCAGGACAAAATTACCAAAGTTCGTGTGTAGATGCAGGTTTTGGCTCACCAAT
>JAUSOT010000051.1 GCA_030656075.1 Candidatus Cloacimonadales bacterium | reverse complement strand
ATCGTTTGTTTCACAAGCCGACTCATACCTATCGTGGAGAAGGACAAAAAGTTATAACTTTATCAGGCATTTCTCCCTCTCCCTTGGAGAGGGCCGGGGTGAGGCAAAAACACTCTATTATGCAGAACCCTTTTATTATCTATTTTTTTTTACTAACTGCACACTTTGCATTTGTATATTTCCATTACATTTTACCTTATCTGACGTAATGCCTGAGCAATATTGAGTGAATTATCACCAATATGTTCAAAATTTTTCAAGATATCCAGATAGAGGAGTTCCGAATAAACATCGGCACCTTCCTGCAAGCGTTTTTGAGTGGCTTTTTTCAATTTATTACGATATTCATTAATTGTATTTTCGAAATTATAAGCAATTTCCAAACCTTCACTATCAAGGTGTTTATTTATATTTTTTTTGAAGAATTTTATAAAATCAGTAATTATTTCCGCATAATCCTGAATCTCAACATCAGATTTTTTATGAAGAGTTAGATTTTTTCTATAACGCCTTTGAGTAAGCAGGATCAGTTTGAAGCAACTGTCACTGATGCTTTCGATTTCATGCACAGTCCTCAGCATGGCATTCACATTTGTTCGGCTGATCTCGCTAAGTTCCTCTTTGGTACATTCCACCAGGTATTTTGAAATTTCGGACTGCATCAGGTCGGCTAATTCTTCCATTTGTTTTACTTCTTTCACGATCTGGCTCATATCTTGTTGCGGATTGAAAAAGACTTTTAGATATTTGCTGAACATATCCTGAGCCAGTTCCACCATTTTCAGAATTTCATTTTTTGCATTCAAAATATTTAATAGAGCCGTATCCTGCAAGCCGGTTGAGAAGTATTGCAGCTTATATGTTCTGGGTTTATCAGATGCTTTTTCCGGAACGATTTTGATGATCAAGTCGGCAAACCGTCTCACAAAACAGATAAAAATTAGCGTGTTGCACAGGTTGAAAGCAGTGTGAAACAAAGCCAGGGTAAGAGGCAGGTTTTCCTGCAGATCTGTATCCCAGGGAGCGATATAAATCACGGCATTGATAAAATATTTAAAAACAAATGCCATCAAGATGACACCGATTGTATTAAATAAAAAATGGGCTCGAGCTGCTCGACGCGCATTCACACTTGTACCGATTGAAGCCAGGTAAGCGGTTATCGTTGTACCGATATTCTCACCCAGAACGATGGCTGCTGATGTTTCAAGGTCGATCCACCCCATGAATGCCATCGTTACTGTGATGGCAGTGGCAGCACTGGAAGATTGGACGATAGCCGTGAGTATGGCGCCCACGAAAACGAAGATAACAAATGAAAGAAATCCCAGATCTGTGTATTTTTGCAGGAAAGCAAGGCCTTCTTCGTTGATCGCAGGTACAGAACTTTTTAAAAAAGCTAATCCCATGAACAGCAGACCGAATCCAACCAGGATCTCTCCAAATTCCTTGCGTTTTTCCCGTTTGGAAAAATAGAGAGGAAAACCAATCCCGATGATGGGTAGAGCAATAGCAGTGATGTTGAATTTGAAACCGAAGAAAGACACGATCCAGGTCGTGACTGTGGTTCCAATATTAGCTCCCATGATCACACCGATTGCCTGGGTCAGAGTTAAGAGACTGGCATTCACAAAACTGATGACCATCACAGTAGTTGCAGATGATGATTGAATGATGCCTGTGATGATAAAACCGGTGAGAACGGCAACTACCCGGTTTGAAGTCATGTAACCTAAAATGCGCTGCAATTTTTCTCCGGCTGCTTTCTGCACACCTTCACTCATCACGCGCATGCCATATAAAAACATTCCCAGTGAACCGAGAAGTTTAAATATAGTTACAATTACGTCCATCGAGTTTCCTGTTAGTTTTTATTTTGGATCTTTGCCCAGGTATCACGCAAAGTTACTGTACGATTGAAAACAAGATTCTCGTCGGTTGTATCAGGATCGACGCAGAAATATCCTAATCTTTCAAACTGGCAGCGATAACCTGGTTTCATGCCTTTCAGATTCGGTTCCAAATGGCATTTTTTGAGAATTTCCAGCGAATTGGGATTAATATAATCGAGGAAAGTTTTTCCTTCTTCCAGATTATTCGTGTCTTCTATAGTAATCAATCTGTCGTAAAGCCGCACTTCAGCATCGATTGCGTGCGGGGCAGAAACCCAGTGCAGAGTTGCTTTCACTTTGCGTCCATCGGGAGCGCTGCCGCCTTTAGTCTCAGGATCATAGGTGCAGTGCAATGCAACGATATTACCTTCGCTGTCTTTGATAACTTCCTGGCAGGTAATGAAATAAGCATAACGCAACCTGACTTCTCGACCTGGAGCTAATCTGAAAAATTTCTTAGGAGGATCTTCGAAAAAGTCTTCTTGTTCGATATATAATTCTCTGGAGAAAGGCAACATCCTGGTGCCGGCAGCTTCGTCTTCAGGATTATTAATTGCTTCCAGTTCTTCCACTTTTCCTTCCGGATAATTTGTGATGACTACTTTTAAGGGATTGAGGACTGCCATCATGCGGGGGGAATGCTTATTCAGGTCTTCCCGGATGGAATGCTCCAGAAGTGCATAATCAACATTGCTGTAAGCTTTGGCTAAGCCAACTTTCTCGATGAAATTCCGGATCGATTCCGGCGTAAAACCTCGGCGTCGTAATCCGCTGATCGTCGGCATGCGAGGGTCATTCCAGCCACTCACGATGCCTTCTTCCACCAGGCGCAGCAGCCAGCGTTTGCTCATCACAGTATAGCTCAGATTCAACCTGGCAAATTCGATCTGCTGCGGATGATGAACGTCAAGTTGATCGAGATACCAGTCGTAAAGCGGTCGATGCGCTTCGAATTCCAGTGAACAAAGCGAATGCGTGATACCTTCGATGGAATCTTCCAAACCATGTGCCCAATCGTAAAAGGGATAAATGCACCATTTATTGCCGGTGCGGTGATGTTCGGCATGACGGATGCGGTACATGAGCGGATCGCGCAGCAGCATATTGGGAGAAGCCATGTCGATTTTGGCGCGCAAAACGTGGCTACCATCCTCAAAATCTCCGTTTTTCATGCGTTCAAATAATGCGAGATTTTCCTCGATGGAACGATCGCGGTAGGGACTGTTTACGCCCGGAGTTGTTACTGTTCCCCGCGTTTCCCGGATTTCTTCCGCACTCTGGCTATCCACAAAAGCTTTGCCTTTCTTTATCATTTGAACAGCATATTTATACATTTGATCGAAATAATCGGAAGCATGCAACAGCCTGTCCTCCCAGTTGCAACCCAGCCATTTGATATCTTCGATGATGGCATTCACATATTCGATCTCTTCTTTTTCGGGATTTGTATCATCAAACCGCAAATTGAATTTTCC
>JAUSOT010000042.1 GCA_030656075.1 Candidatus Cloacimonadales bacterium | reverse complement strand
ATATTGAAATTTCCAATAAGAATTGGTTTTTACCGGTTCAAATATGTAAATTGATGCAATCGCTTAATGTTCCAATTACAAATCTTAATTATGGTCATCCTAACTTAAGGGATCCTCAAGCATTATCAAAAAGTACTAGCTGGGCAAAAGAACACCAAATAAAAATCTATGCCGATGATTTTGAAAAAATCGGTTTTTATATTACACATAAAAGTGAAGCATTAAGAGAATTATCGGAATATAATAAAGCAAATTTTAAGAATACACATAAACTTTGCGAAGGAATAACTCGTAGGGCTGGAAAAAAAGCAATTCATCCACATGAAAACCATAAGAAACTTCCACCGGAATTATCTGGAAAACATTTCGATGCCTTCAGAGAAATCTGCAAATGTTTAGGTTGTTATCTGCAAAAGGATTAAGCGATGTATTCAAATGAGATTGAAATGTATCCTGATATCTGTAAATGGTTAGAGTCATATCTAAATTGTAAATTTGTTAAAGATTCTAAAAAGATAACAGTATTAGATACTCATGCCTCTTATTTAAGTAATTTCATTATAAAATTAAAATATCAGAAATATTTTCCTGAATTTTCTACTTATCAAATTCAACAAGATATTACCGGATTTATTGAATATAACGATAAAGTAGAATTAGTATTCGTAGAATGTAAACTTGATCAATTAACCTTATCAAACCTTTCTCAACTAATTGGTTATTCATTTATTGCAAAACCTTTTATATCGATTTTGTTAAGTCCAAAAGGAATGAGCAATTCTTTGGAAAGATTATTAAATGTATTTAATCGACGAGATATTTTACAATATAGACCAAAGAGAAAAATCTTGATAATTAAATGGGATATTCATAAGCAAGATATTGATTATATGAGTAGCATAATCTAATATTTCGCGGAGGGAGAAATGTCCGGTCATAGCAAATGGAGTTCGATAAAGCATAAAAAAGGTGCTGCAGATGCAAAAAGAGGTAAAATTTTCACGCGAATCGTGAAAGAAATTATTGTTGCTGCCCGGGACGGTGGTGGTGATCCTGATATGAATCCGCGTTTGCGCATGGCTGTGGCTAATGCTAAAGCCAACAATATGCCGAGCAGCAATGTAGAACGTGCGATCAAGAAAGGAACAGGAGAGATCGAAGGCGTGAACTACGAAAATTTCCTGTATGAAGGTTACGGTCAGGGCGGGGTGGCAATTTTGGTGGAAACACTGACGGATAATAAACAGCGAACTGTTTCCGAAATCAGGCATTGTTTTTCGAAATTCGGAGGAACAATGTCAGAAGGCGGAGCTGTTTCTTGGATGTTTGAGCAGAAAGGACTTATCGAGATCAACAGGGAAAATCTGGATGAAGATGAAGTGATGATGACAGCCTTGGACGCAGGAGCTGAAGATTTTTATGCAGAAACTGATGTTTTTGAAATTTACACAGATTATGCAGATCTGCATGCCGTGGTGAAAAACCTGGAAGAAGCCGGTTTCGAAATCGAAAAAGCAGAATTGACCAGAGAAGCGAAAAATAAGGTGAATGCGGACGAAGTTGCAGGAAAATTATTAAAATTACTTGACCAACTGGAAGACCTTGATGATGTTCAAAAAGTGTATGCTAATTTTGAGATTTCGGACGAAGTGATGGAGAAGTTATCTCAAGATTAAAAGTCTGATTTTCTGGAGAGCTTTTGATTATTTTAGGAATCGATCCTGGCAGCCATAATTGCGGATATGGGATTCTGCAAGTGGAAAACAAAAAGGTTGTAGCTGCCGGTTGCGATGTGATCAAAGTGAATCCGACTTTACCTTTGGAAAAACGGTTGAATTTAATCTTCGATGCAATTACAAAAATCATTGAAGAATATAAACCGGATGTCGCTGCGGTGGAAACGATTTTTTACGGCAAAAACATCCGTTCTGCTTTCACTTTGGGACATGCCAGGGGAGTGATTTTATTGGCTTTGGCCAAGGGTGAATTACCGATAGCGGAATATTCTCCACGGGAAGTAAAAAGATCGGTAGTGGGAAATGGCAATGCTTCCAAAGAGCAAGTGCAGTATATGGTTCAGAAAATATTGAACATTCAGTTAAAGCCGGAAACTCAGGATGCCACCGATGCGCTGGCAATCGCACTTTGCCAGTTCAATAAAGAGAAATTTAGAAAAAAAATCAAATAAGTCAGGCAAAATTATGATAGCATATTTACAGGGAATTTTGCAGAAAAAGGAACCGGTTACGATCGTGATCGATTGTGCCGGTGTGGGGTATGAGGTCAATATTCCTCTCAGCACTTATGATAAACTGCCGGAAGTGGGAAAACAGGCAAAAGTCCATATCCATTATTCGTTCAACGAGATGGATGGAGTTCGCCTTTTTGGCTTTTTTACCAGAGAAGAAAAAAATCTTTTCCGCAACCTGATCTCCATTTCCAAGATCGGACCCAAACTGGCTCTTGCTGTCCTGTCCGGTTTGCCTGTTAATGACCTGATACGGGCTGTACAGGCTGGTGATGTCGGTTTGATCGCAACCATTCCCGGCATAGGGAAAAAATCAGC
>JAUSOT010000008.1 GCA_030656075.1 Candidatus Cloacimonadales bacterium | reverse complement strand
TTGATCAAAGGAATAAAAAAATGAAAAGAATTGTATTATTAATCTGCCTTGTGTCCTCCATGAATATTTTTGCGCTGCAAAATTGGAGAGTTTACACAAACACTACGTATATTTACGATATGGAGATCATCTCAGATAAAGCATATTTTGCCACCTGGGGCGGTTTGGATGTCTATGATTTTACAAACGGAAAATTCGTTCAAAAAATCACTACTATCGACGGGCTTTCCAAAAATGAGATTCGGGCTATAGATTATTATGTTGATAAGAGCCAACTTTTATTGGGAACATTTGGCGGCGGTATCGATAGATACGCATTTGGTGAATTTCTTCTGCCTTTGGATGAACTTCTGGGTGTTGCTTCAAATTATATCTTCGATGTTGTGCACCAGGATTCGCTGATTTTCGTGATTTCAAAAAATGGTCTTAGCGTCTTTGCTGATGATCCCGGTTTTCCTTTCCCACTTCTTGTTTCTAATTACGATACTTCAAATGGGCTTTCCTTCGATGAAGTTACTTCAATTGAATTGGCAGAAGATTACATTTTTTGTGGCAGCATTGTTGGTTTAGATTATGTGCACCTCGATTCACTTTCCATGATCGATGCCTGGCATCATTTGAATTCAAATAACTCATTACTGCCGAGTGATAACGTTACTTCCATTTCTATTTCGAACGGAAAAATCGCCGTGGGAACGGATAACGGATTGCTACTCTCAAAAGATATGTTCGATCCGCTGCAAACCGAATTGATCGATGTTGGTTTACCGATCTATCCCGTGAAAATCGATGAGGATTCGAACGTCTGGTATAGCTACGGTATCTGGGATTTGACCAGATTAGTTCTCACCGATACGATGGAAACAGCAATCACTCGAATCGCCGATGATGGTTCAATTCAAACCTGGCAGGTTTCTGATAGCGGACTGACCACGAATAAAATAAAAGGATTCTACGATTTTTCCGGCAATATGTGCGCCTACTCTTGGGGAGAAGGTGTTTTCTTTTTCCAGAATGTTAGCATTAATGGAAGAGCTACCGGTCATATTCAAAGAAATGACTGGGAAACAAATATCAAAGCAAATTGCCTTTCAGCCAATCTGATCTCCGATTTAGAGATCGATCAAAACGACAAGATCTGGGTAGCAACAGGTTATTACGGATTGGAGCAACTGGGCAAAGGAACCAAAGGCGTCTGCAGTTTTGATGGTTCGGTTTGGGAAGACTTTACAAAAGAAAATTATCCCGGTTTGAAAAATAATAACGTTCTTGATATCGCTATCGACAGCAGCAACCGGAAGTGGTTTTCCTGCTGGCAATTCATTACCGGCGGAAATGGCGGCATCAGTATTCTGGATGAATCTGAAGACGAATTGTACACTCTGACAGGTTACCCAACGGGTTATAACACCAGATTAACTGCAGCAGGTGACGAAATGTGGGTTTCAAGAATCGGCGGCGTTGCAGTGTTTAATACATTCCCCGAAATTGATTATGATTATTCTTTTCAACCCGAATTTGATGATCATATCATGCTTTCCTATGTAGGGGAAAACAGCAGGTTTATCGGTACTTTCGATAAAGGTGTGCAGTATTGGGATGATGATTCCGATCCAATAACGAACAGCTCGCATTGGGTTTATCCGCCTTCTTCCGAACTGCGTAGCAGCACGATCTATGATTTTGTCTCACGCAATTTAAATGGTTATGAAGAAATCTGGGTGGCTTCCGGAATGGGGCTTTTCATGTTTGACGGCATCGACTGGTTCTGGTTTGGCACCAGCGTGAAAATGAAAGTCTGGCAGAATAATAACTGGTTCTGGAGCGAGAATATTCCAGATCCAACCTACTGGTATTATGAAGGCCAGGAACGTTTGTATGGCTCCAATCCAACTTATCCCACAACTCTGCTGGTTGACCCGTTTGGTTTACTCTGGATTGGAACGGCTGATGCCGGCATTACGATCTTCAATATAGAAAAAGACACATTCACAAATTTGACCGTGGATAATTCACCTCTAATTTCCAATAACATAACTTCATTGTGTTACGAAAATTCTACCGGAACTTTATACATCGGCACAATCGACGGGATGAATTCTGTGGAAATCGGGATTTCTGAGGATAACA
>JAUSOT010000085.1 GCA_030656075.1 Candidatus Cloacimonadales bacterium | reverse complement strand
AAGAAAGTTGACAGGAATAAGTGTGAAAATAATCTACGGATTGCACGAAGAAATCGAAGGAAGGGAAAACTCATTTTCTGTTTTCTCTTCTTTCGAATTTATTTGTAACAGTCTCAGGGGACATTTGGCACTAATGTAAATGATTTAGATTATAGCATTAAACTGAAAGTGATTATTAATAAACTTCAGAGGTATTGCAACTTCCGAAGTTTTGTTAAAAGGGAGAAGCTTTGAAGAAAAATACAGTGATCTTCATTTTATTTTTTTTATTCCTGTTTTCAATCCTATCATCCTCAGAACCTGCAATAATCACCATCGAAGCTGAGAATCCTTTAAATCAAAAAGGTTCGCAGGGAAAAGATGAAAAAGCCGCTGCTTCCGGTGGAGAAGTGCTGGGCTGTGAATTTGGTTCGCAAGCAGGAGATTATACAGAATATAAATTTGAATTGGAAGAAGCACTTTCCGGTGTTTATATTTCAGTTCTATATGCACGGGCGTTAAATGGAACGTGCTGGCTGGATGTTGCGCTCGACGGTAAAATTGCAGGAAGGTTGCAATACTCCAATACCGGTGGCTGGGGAAATAAAGAACAGGATTATAAGTGGTCATCGCTTTATATTCCAAAATTAAGAGCAGGAAAGCATCTGTTACGACTGACCGTTATAAATCTCGATACAAATATTACTTTTCCGCAAATCCCATTTCCAGAGTCTCCTGTTCTCGATCTTATCGGAAACCGAAGCGATAAGAACTGTGTCGGTCACGGAAAAAATGTTGCTCTTTATACAAGTATTCCTTCCAAATTTTATTATGCTACTAACAAGCTTGGAGATATCTTCGACATCGTGGATGGAACGACTATCAAGTGGTTTCCCGATCATATTCTTGTAACTCCGGATGTGAATTTGGGTTCAATTTTAAATCTGAATATCGACCAGATAATAATTTCCAAAGAAAGAAAAGAACAATTTAAAAAACAAAAGCCCAGAATCAAACTGACAGAACAACGACAGGTTTGCGTAACTGAAAATGATGTAGTAATTTCTGTGGTTCATCTTTTTAATCCGACTACAAATCCAATTCTAAAAACAATAGAAATTGCCGGAGACTGCACCAAATCAAAGGACTGGCGTGGAGAAACAGACGGTGAGAAAGTAACCCAGCGAAAAGGCAACTTTGTCATCTTGAAAGATAGAAATGTTTTTCCCAACATCCTCGATGATGGTCTTTCAATGGCAATCGGTGGAAATCTTGAACCGGATGAAATGATTTGCGAACCGGCAGGAACTTATCTCCTGAAATACAGAGTTGAAATTCCTCCATATACTTCCCTGAAATTCACTTTTGCCTGTGCTATCGATCCCGATGAACAAACTGCTCTGGAGAATTTGAAGAATGTCCTGAAACAAGATGAACCAATCGCTCTGAATAGAACAGACTGGCAGAACTTTTTCCGGAATGATGTTCCTCATTTCTCCTGTTCGGATAAAGGTCTGGAAGAGCTTTACGGATTTCGCTGGTTTCTGTTAAAATTCTCTACAGCCGGTGGTGATCTGGGTTATTTCAAATATCCGGTGGTGATGGAAGGCAGACAGGCTTATCAGACCTATTGCTGTTATAGTGCTCCTTTTATGGCATTGGATATGAATTGGGCAAATGATGAGCAGGTTGGATTCGGACATATTGC
>JAUSOT010000021.1 GCA_030656075.1 Candidatus Cloacimonadales bacterium | reverse complement strand
AGGAGGGAGAAATGGCTAAGCAGAAATTTGTAAGAAACAAGCCCCATGTGAATATAGGCACAATCGGTCACGTGGATCATGGCAAGACAACTCTTACAGCAGCTATTACGCTTTACCTCAGCAAAAAAGGCGGCGCAAAATTCATGAGCTTCGATGCGATTGATAATGCCCCTGAGGAAAAAGAGCGTGGTATCACGATCGCCACAGCACATGTGGAATATGAAACCGACAAGCGCCACTACGCACACGTGGATTGTCCCGGTCATGCCGACTATATCAAAAACATGATCACGGGAGCCGCCCAGATGGACGGAGCAATCCTGGTGGTGAGTGCCGCCGACGGCCCGATGCCTCAGACCCGCGAGCACATCCTGCTTGCCCGTCAGGTAGGAGTACCGGCCATGGTCGTATTTTTGAACAAATCCGACCTGGTAGATGACCCTGAACTGCTTGAACTGGTAGAGATGGAAGTTCGTGAGCTTCTGGATGAATACGACTTTCCAGGTGACGAGATTCCAATTATCATAGGTTCAGCTTTAAAAGCTTTGAATGCCGAACCGGAAGGAGAAGCTACCATTCAAGAATTGATGGATGCGGTAGATTCTTACATTCCGCTGCCGGAACGCGATAAAGACAAACCTTTCCTGATGCCTGTGGAAGACGTATTTTCCATTTCCGGACGAGGCACTGTAGCCACAGGCCGAATCGAGCGTGGTATCATCAAAGTAGGCGAGAAAGTAGAACGAGTAGGAATTCGGGAAACAGTCGAAACTACCTGCACCGGAGTCGAGATGTTCCGCAAGCTGTTGGATCAGGGCGAAGCCGGCGACAACGTGGGAATTCTTCTGCGCAGTATCGCCAAAAATGAGATCGAACGCGGCATGGTATTAGCCAAGCCGAAATCGATCAAGCCTCACACCAAATTCAGCGGGGAGACCTACATTCTGACCAAAGACGAAGGCGGCCGTCATAAGCCGTTCTTCAACGGTTATCGTCCTCAATTCTATTTCCGCACAACCGACGTGACCGGAACCTTGACCCTTCCCGAAGGCGTGGAAATGGTAATGCCGGGTGATAAAGTAAACATCAGCGCCGAACTGATCACCCCGATCGCCATGGAGTTAGGACTTCGATATGCTATCCGTGAAGGCGGACGCACAATCGGCGCCGGCGTGGTTGGAAATATTTCCGAATAGGAACATCCATGAGAGAAATTATCATATTAGCATGCGAAGAATGCAAGAATAGAAATTATTCTACCAAGAAGAACAGAAGAACCCATCCCGAAAGAGTTGTGTTCAAAAAATTCTGTCCTAAATGTAGAAAGCATACTGAGCATAAACAAACAAGATAGAAATTTTGCAGGCTTGTAGCTCAATTGGTAGAGCACTGGTCTCCAAAACCAGGGGTTGCGGGTTCAAGTCCTGCCGGGCCTGCCATTGTTCACTTAAAGTGAGATAAATTATGTTTAAAAAAATTCGAGATTTTATAAAAAGCGTTATGTCCGAATTGAAATATGTTACTTGGCCAACCAAAGCTGACATTAAAGAAGGAACGACTGTTGTGATCATTATGTCCACTATCGTCGCTATCTTCCTTGCTTTAGTTGATGCCGGATTTGGATTTTTCATCCGAAACCTTTTATTGAAAGGGTAAAAGGCAATTCTGATGAAATGGTATGTCGTTCATACTTATGCTTCCCACGAATACAAAATAAAGGAAGCAATCGAAAAAGGCACTCAAGGAACTGCTTTGGAAGGAAATATCGGGCAAATCCTGATTCCTACCCAGAAAACCTTCCATATTCGTGAAGGGAAAAAAGTAGAACGTGAAAAGAAATTATTCAACAGCTACATAATAATTGAAGCAGATATGACTCTTGAAGTGATTTCATATATTGTCGGATTACCCGGAGTAACTCATTTCCTGGGTAATGGGAAGAAACCTCTTCCTCTATCCGAAGCAGAAATTCACAGACTATTAGGAATTGGTGAAAGAGACAAATCTGATAGTGAACAGTATGATTTCCTTCCCGGCGATATGGTGAAGATCATCTCTGGTCCATTCAATGATTTCGACGGCGTGGTTGACAAAGTGAGTGAAGATAAAACTAAGCTCACAGTTAAGGTAACCGTTTTCGGAAGAGTAACACCTGTTGAAATTCCCACAGATCAGATAGAAATTTTGTAGTAAAGAGGCGAGAAAATGGCAAAACCTAAAGATGTAATACATGTAGTAAAACTTCAATTACCTGCCGGTAAAGCAACTCCGGCTCCTCCTGTGGGCCCGGCACTTGGTCAGGCAGGAATAAATATTGGTGAATTCTGTAAAGCTTTCAACGATAAAACAAAAGATGCACCCGGAATGATCTTTCCGGTGGTAGTTTACGTTAAGAAAAACAAATCTTATACCTTCGAAATCAAAACTCCGCCAGCAGCCGTTCTCATCAAAAAAGAAGCAGGACTTGCTAAAGGCTCAGGAGTACCGAATCGTGAAAAAGTGGGTAAGATAACTAAAGCCCAAGTGAAGAAAATAGCAGAGATCAAGATGGTAGATTTGAACTCATACAACCTGAAAGGCGCTATGAGTATGATAGAAGGCACTGCAAGAAATATGGGAGTCGAGGTCGTAGAATAATTTTTTCTGACCACGCTTTTGTATCCAAAGCAGGAGATTATCGAAAAGGAGTGTAAATGGCTAGTAAAAGGTACCGTGAAGCTCAAGCGATGATCGACAAAACAAAACGATATGAACTCGGGGAAGCGCTGAATTTTTTGAAAAGCTTTCCTAAAACCAAGTTTGATGAAACTGTGGAAGTTCATATGAACCTTGGGGTCGATCCTCGTAAGGCAGATCAACAAATTAGGAACTCTCTAGTTTTACCGCACGGCAGTGGAAAATCAATGCGCGTACTGGTGTTTGCCGAAGGCGATAAAGCTGAAGAAGCAAAAACCGCTGGTGCCGATTATGTTGGAGTGGATGAATTCGTTGAAAAAATCCAATCCGGCTGGATGGAATTTGATGTGGCAATTGCCACACCAAACCTGATGGGAAAAATCGGACGTTTGGGACGTGTCCTGGGACCACGCGGACTTATGCCCAATCCCAAAGTGGGAACGGTTACGATGGATGTAGCTAATGCTGTAAGTGATTCCAAAGGTGGGAAAGTTACCTATCGAGTCGATAAATTCTCTAATCTGCATATTATTGCCGGAAAACTCAGTTTTGATGTAGAAAAACTGAAGGAAAATATTCTGGCAATAATTTCTGCGATCATCAGAGAAAGACCGGCTGCGCTAAAAGGTGTGTTTATCAAAAGTATCGCCGTTACTTCAACTATGGGTCCTGGCATTAAACTTGATGTAGCTCTTGCTACAACAGAATCTAAGCAGTAGGAGTGAGATATGGCACAACCTTATAAAATTGACGAAGTAAAAAGAATCAAAGAAAGACTGGAAAAGGCCAAATCGATCGTCCTGGTAGATTACAAGGGTATTAATATCGAGGAAGTGGATGAACTTCGTAATAGAATGCGAAATGCGCATGTTGATTATTTCATTTCCAAAAACACCTTCATCAAGATCGCTCTGAATGAGCTGGGAATCGAAGGACTGAACTCTAAACTGGTGGGACCTACTGCCGTGGCTATCTCCACCGAAGATGAAGTAGCTCCGGCTCGTGAACTGGCAAAATTCAAAAAAGACATCATGGTGGACAAAGAGTTCCCTAATTTTAAAGTTGGATTCGTTTCCGGCAAATTGATGAATATAAATGAACTTGAACAATTGGCAACACTTCCCAGCAAGGAAGCTCTTTTGTCGATGGTTCTACAAGGCTTTAATGCACCGATCAGCGGACTGGTTGGAGCACTTCAGGGAATCCTGAGAAAATTTGTTTATACGGTGGATGCCGTAACCAAAAAAGAAAATTAAAAAGAAGAAATATATCTTGGAGGATAAAATGGCGGATAAAAAACAACAAGTTATTGATATTATTAAAGAAATGACCGTAATGGAACTTTCCGAACTTGTGAAAGAACTTGAAGTTCTGTTTGGTGTAACTGCAGCAGCTCCGGTTGCCGCAGCAGTTGTTGGAACAGCTCCCGTAGAAGTAGCAGAAGAAAAGACTGAATTTGATGTAATCTTAACAGGTTCCGGAGCCAAGAAAATCCAGGTGATCAAAGTTGTTCGTGCGATCACAAAACTTGGTTTGAAAGAAGCAAAAGACCTGGTTGACGGATGCCCAAATCCGATAGTTCAAGCAGTTTCCAAAGAAGAAGCCGAAGCTATCAAAGCTCAAATTGAAGAAGTCGGTGCAACTGTAGAAATCAAATAATTGGTTTTACTTTCGACGGAAGTGCGCTCTCAAAGTACACTTCCGTTCCGTTTATTTATTATAATATGTTTTATAAAGCGAGAAATCGCTTTTACCTGAAAAAGGAGAAAAGCTTTTGAAAATTAAAAGTTATTCCCGTATTCAAAAAAAAGCTGAATTAGTCGGTCTTCCAAAAGTGATAGCACCGAATCTGCTGGCTATGCAGGTAGATTCCTACAATGCTTTCCTGCAAAAAGACGTGCATCCTCGCAAACGAGAAAATTTCGGTTTGCAGGCTGTTCTCACTTCGATTTTTCCATTGGAAGATCAGAAAGAGATCTATCATCTTGAATTCATTGATTATCTTGTTCTGAAAGAAAAATACACCACAGACGAATGTATTGAACGAAATCTGTCGTATCAGGCACCGGTGAAAGCCAGAATGCGCCTGACGATCTATGATGAAGAAATCATGAAGGAAACCGGCGAAAAAAGAGTTAAGAGCACTATCGAACAAGACGTGTTCCTGGGTGAAGTGCCATTGGTCACACATCAGGGTACTTTCATTATCAACGGAGCTGAGCGGGTCATTATCAGCCAGCTTCACCGCTCTCCCGGCATTTTCTTTTCTGAGACTAAACACACCAGCGGAAAAACTCTCTATTCAGCAAAATTAATACCTTATAACGGTTCATGGTTGGAATTCACCATGGACAGCTATGATGCCATGTTTGTGCTCATAGATAAAAGAAGAAAACTTCCTGCCACCATTTTATTGCGCGCTTTAGGGCTTTCCACAAACGATGATCTTCGAAATTATTTTTATGAAAGTGAAGACATCAAGCTGGAAGATGCCAAAGAAAGATATTTTGCCAGCGACGTGATGGATAAGGAAACAGGTGAAATCGTTTTTGAAGCCGGCACCGAGATAGGTGAAGAACAGATCGAAAAACTGCAGGAAGCCGGATTTAAAAATGTTACCATTATCAAAGAAAAATTCGAAATAACACGCAAAATCATGGAACAGACCATTGCCAAAGACCAAACCACCAACCAGGAAGAAGCATTAAAGAAAATCTACACCTTAATTCGTCCCGGTGAAAATCCGAGTTTTGAAGCTTCGTTGGAGCTTTTCAACCGAATGTTCTTCAATGAGCGCCGATATAATCTGGGCAAAGTGGGACGTCATAAATTGAATGCTCGCTTGGGATTGAATGTCGATCCAAACCTGCACATTCTAACCAAAGAAGACTTTATCGCTATCATCGATAAACTGATCGCGCTTTATAAGGATGAAGACCAGATCGATGATATCGACAATCTGGCTAATAGAAGAGTGCGTACGGTTGGCGAGCTTCTGGAAGAACAATTCAACATCGGTTTGGCTCGAGTTGCCAGAACCTGCGTGGAAAGAATGTCTATTGCCAACCCCGATGAAGTTACTATTCACGACCTGATCAACAGCAATGCACTCATCGCAGTTGTGCAATCTTTCTTCCTGACAGGGCAGCTCTCTCAATTCATGGAACAGACCAATCCCCTGACAGCAGTAACTCATAAGAGAAGATTATCTGCTCTCGGCCCGGGTGGTCTTACCAGGGAAAGAGCCGGTTTCGAAGTTCGAGACGTCCATTATTCTCATTATGGACGAATCTGCCCCATCGAGACACCTGAAGGCCCGAACATCGGATTGATCTCTTCGCCTGCTATGTTCTCCCGAGTGAATGAACTTGGTTTCCTGGAAACACCATACATCAAAGTTAAAAATGGTGTGATTACCAAGGATGTGGAATTTCTTGATTCATTCCAGGAAGAAAACAGTACAATTGCCCAGGCAAATGTAAATTATGATGAAAAAATGAAAATCATCGACAAGCTTGTATTCGTTCGCAACAAAGGTGAATTTATACAGGCAAATGTTAATGATGTGCAGTATATGGATGTTTCTCCCCAGCAGATCGTTTCCGTTTCCGCTGCCATGATCCCCTTCCTGGAACATGATGATGCGAACCGAGCTTTGATGGGCTCGAACATGCAGCGACAAGCTGTTCCACTCATCAGCCCGGAAGTTCCGATTGTTGGAACCGGCATGGAAGATATTATCGCTGAAGACAGCGGTGTAGTAGCTATCGCACCCTATGATGGTGAGATCACTAAAGTTACAAGTTCATATATCGATATTAAAAGACAAAATCCTGACGACAGCATTCTGGATCTGGGTTCGCAAAATCGAGTCTATCTGAAGAAATTTGCCCGTTCCAACCAGGACACCTGCATAAACCAGAGACCAACCGTGAAAAAAGGTGATATCGTCAAAAAAGGCGATATTCTTTCCGACGGACCTGCCATCTCCGAAAGCAGGCTGGCTTTGGGTAGGAACATGCTGGTTGCCTTCATGCCCTGGTATGGCTACAATTATGAGGATGCGATCATTCTCAGTGAAAATGTAGCACGGGAAGATATGCTTACTTCAGTTTATATCGAAGAGCATGAAATCCTGGTGCGAAACATGAAAAACGGCAAGGAAGAACTTGCCTACGATATTCCGAACGTTCCCATTAAATCGCTGCGCAATCTCGATAAAACCGGTATCATCCGGGTAGGTTCGGTTGTGAAAGCAGGAGACATTATCGTTGGAAAGATCACTCCCAAGAATGTGGATATCGATCCGTCCCCGGAAGAAAACCTGATGCGTGCACTCTTTGGAGATCGGGCCGGTGATTTTACCAACAGTTCCCTGAAGGCCAAGCCCGGTATGGAAGGCGTCGTCATCGACGTGAAAGTTTTTTCCCGTCTGGAAGGCATCGATGAAGTCGAAGAACAGGAACGAAAACAGGAAGAGCTGAACCGCATTAAACAGGAAAAGAACGAGCGTAATAAACGTATCGAAGAATTTTTGCAGAAGAAATTGGAAGCAGTTCTGGTGGGTCAGACAGCCAAGAATATCGTAGATGAAAAAACTAATATGTTCTTCGTTCCATCCTGCAAGAAGATCACGCAGGCTGATCTGAAAAAGATCAACTTTACCCACTTGAATTTGGATTATGATCTGATCGAAAATTTCGAGAAAAATCAAGAGATTTACAACGACATAATCCTGAAAGCCAAGATCGCGGAAGAACAGAGCACAAACATCTTTAAGAAAGCCCAGGAACGCTTGAAGCACGGCGATGAACTTCCTTACGGTGTACGCAAAATGGTGAAAGTATTTATCGCCAAAAAACGTAAGATCGCTGTGGGTGACAAAATGGCCGGACGACATGGAAACAAAGGGGTTATCTCCAGGATTTCACCGATCGAAGACATGCCATTCCTGGAAGACGGAAAACCCGTGGACATCATTCTGAATCCGCTGGGCGTGCCTTCCCGTATGAATATCGGGCAGATCATGGAAACTCATCTTGGTATGGCTGCCAGCATTCTGGGATTTCACGTGGAAACTCCGGTTTTCGATGGAGCTACTCTGGATGATATCTATGCCGAAATGAAAAAAGCCAATCTTCCTGTTGATGGCAAACAAGTACTTTATGACGGAAAGACAGGTGAAGCCTTCAAAGAAAGAGTGACTGTGGGAATTATGTACATGCTCAAGCTCAACCACCTGGTTGCAGACAAGATGCATTCCCGTTCCACAGGCCCTTATTCTCTCATCACTCAGCAGCCATTGGGCGGAAAAGCTCAACATGGCGGACAAAGACTGGGAGAAATGGAAGTTTGGGCGCTGGAAGCTTACGGCGCTTCCCGTTTACTAGAAGAAATGCTTACAATAAAAAGCGACGATGTTGACGGTAGAACTAATGCCTTCAAAGCAATAACGAATGGGCAGAATCCGCCTAAACCCGGAATCCCCGAGTCGTTCAACGTATTGGTCAGTGAATTGAAATCTCTCTGTTTCGACATAGAGTTCATCGCTGTCAAAGAATGATGGAGGTCATAAAGTGATAAGAGAGATTAAACGAGATAAAAGAATAGAGAATTACGATAAAGTCAGGATCAAAATTGCCTCTCCGGATGTTGTTCGCGAATGGAGTTACGGTGAAGTTACCAAATCCGATACACTCAATTATCGGACACTCAAACCAGAAAAAGGCGGACTTTTTTGTGAACGTATTTTTGGGCCGGAAAAAGACTATGAATGCAGTTGCGGAAAATACAAGAAAAAGCGTTTCCAGAATACTGTTTGTGATAGATGCGGCGTAGAGATCACCACTTCCAGAGTACGACGCTCCCGTCTGGGTCACATCGAACTGGCAATTCCCATTGCCCACATCTGGTTTGTGAAAAGCATGCCGAGTGTGATCGGGACCATACTCGATATGCCGGTTACTAAACTGGAAAGAGTTCTATATTATGAATCTTTCATCGTTCTGGATCCCGGTGACAGCGATTTTGAAAAAGGTGACCTGGTCGATGTGGACGAATATTATGAAATCCGCGATCGTGTAGGTGAAGATTTTAAAGCTTTGATGGGAGCAGAAGCAATTAAAGTTCTTTTGGAAGAACTGAACCTGGAAGATGAAGCGATGAATCTGCGAACTATCATCAAATTGGAAACTTCTCTCCAGAAAAAACAAAAAGCCATCAAACGCTTGAAAGTAGTTGATGCTTTTAGAAAATCCGGCAACCAACCCGAATGGATGGTGATGGAAGTTTTGCCGGTTCTGCCACCCACTTTGCGACCTCTGGTACAACTGGAAGGCGGCTGGTTTGCCACAGCAGATTTTAATGAACTTTATCGAAGAGTGATCACCAGAAACAACCGATTACGAGGTCTGATAGATATCAATGCACCTGAAGTAATTTTACGAAATGAAAAACGTATGCTGCAGGAAGCTGTGGATGCACTCATAGATAACTCCAGAAAAACCAGGCCGGTGAAAGGAAGAGGGAATCGACCTCTGAAAGCTCTGGCAGATCAATTAAAAGGTAAAACCGGTCGTTTCCGTCAGAACCTTTTGGGAAAACGGGTGGATTATTCAGGCCGTTCCGTTATCATTGTCGGGCCAAACCTGAAACTTCATCAATGCGGACTTCCCAAAGAAATGGCGATCGAGCTTTTCAAACCGTTCATCATTGAAAAACTGGAAAAACTGGGCGAAGTTGAAAAAACCAAAACAGCCAGGAAATTGATCGAAAAGCAGCGCCCGGAAATCTGGAAAATTTTGGAAGAAGTTATCAAAGATTATCCGGTTCTGTTGAACCGTGCTCCGACTCTGCATAAACATGGTATCCAGGCTTTCATGCCGATACTCACCGAAGGAAAAGCGATCGAACTGCATCCGCTGGTTTGTATTCCCTTCAATGCCGACTTTGACGGTGACCAGATGGCAGTGCATGTTCCTCTTTCCCATGAAGCTCAAATGGAAGCAAGAATTCTGATGCTTTCTTCCAGGAATTTGTTGCTTCCTGCCAGTGGAAAATTAGCCATGGCCACAAACCAGGATATTGTGCTGGGAAATTATTATTTAACAGTTCTGAGAAACAAATTGCCTGAAGATGAATCAAAAATAAGATACTTTTCTTCTCCAGATGAACTGCTGCTGGCTTATGATCTGGCCGAAGCTAAGGCTAACAGGAAAGGAGATCATCACGCTGATCCGGCGTTGACTATTCATTCTTGGGCCAAATGCCTTATCAACGACAAAATCATCACTACAACTGTTGGTAGAGTAATCTTTAATCAGATATTACCTGCCGAACTTGACTTTAAAAATGATACTTTCACAAAAGCAAAACTGAACGATCTGGCTATGGAATGCTTCGAAGCTGTTGGACAAAGAAGAACTGCTGAATTTCTGGATGACATAAAAGATCTCGGCTTCAAATTTGCTACCAGAGCAGGAATTACTTTCAGCGCCAGTGATGTTATCTCTCCCAAAGACAAAGATAAGATCATCAAAAAAACTGAGAAGGAAGTTCAGAAAATAATCACCAGTTATTTGAATGGTGAAATCACGGAAACCGAACGTTATAATCGTGTGATAGATAAATGGAAAATGACCACAGAACAGGTTACGGATGTTCTGATGAAAGAACTCGACGCAGACCAGGGTGGATTCAACTCGATCAACATGATGTACATTTCCGGAGCTCGCGGTGGAAAAGACCAGATCAAACAATTAGGTGCAATGCGTGGATTGATGGATAAACCTTCCCGAAACCTTTCCGAAGGTTTGGCTGAAGTTATCGAGACTCCAATCAAGTCTAACTTTAAAGAAGGACTTACAGTTTTGGAATATTTCATCTCTACTCACGGCGCCAGAAAAGGTCTGGCAGATACGGCTCTCAAAACAGCAGATGCCGGGTATCTGACCAGAAGATTGGTCGATGTTGCCCAGAATGCTGTGATCGTGGAAGAAGATTGCGGTACGATCGAAGGTTTGGAAAGAACTGCCCTGAAAGAAGGACTGGAAGTGGTAGAACCACTATCCGAAAGAATTAAGGGCAGAACAACTGCCGAAGATATAATCGACCCGCTTACCGATAAAGTGATCGCGGAAGCAAATACTGAGATTACTAATGAAATGGCGAGAATAATCCAGAATCATGGAATTAACAGTGTGAGAATCCGAACCGTGTTGACTTGTGATACCGAAAAAGGTATTTGCGCAAAATGTTACGGCAGAAACCTGGGTACAAACAAACCGGTAAGAATCGGAGAACCGGTCGGCATTATCGCAGCTCAAAGTATTGGTGAACCGGGAACTCAGCTTACACTTAGAACTTTCCATATTGGCGGAACCGCCAGTACAGATGTTGACCTGGCAGAAGTCATAGCTAATACCGATGGTATCATCAAGTTCAAAAAAATGAACACGGTAACAAATCGTGCCAATGAACTCGTTTCGATCAGCCACCTGGGCAGTATAATGATCATCCCTGAAGATTCTGATGCTGAACCTGAAACTTACAAAGTTGAGTATGCTGCTACCGTTTTCGTTAATGATGGTCAGAAAGTTGTAAAGAATACTAAACTTTTCAGTTGGGACCATTACAATAATCCGCTGATAGCTACAGCCAAAGGTGAGTTGAAATTCGAGCACTTTGTGAAAGATGTAACTTATAAAGAAGAGTTTAACGAACTTACCGGATCGAAAGAGATAACGATCATCGAATCTAAAGACAGAAAACTGCAGGCTCAGTTCAAAATAGTTTCCGATAAGAAAGAAGTTCTCGTTCCCATACCTACGGGTTTGAGCGTGGAAATCCAGAATGGAGTTTATGTTCATCCGGGAGATATCCTGGGAAAATCTTCCCGTATAACCGTCAAACAGGGAGACATCACAGGTGGTTTGCCGCGAGTTCAAGACCTGTTCGAAGCACGTATTCCCAAAGATAAAGCAATTCTTTCCGAAATCAAGGGAACTGTTTCCATCGGAGATTTGATGAAATCCGGACGTGTGATCTTCGTTCGAGCTGGAGACGGAACTGAAAAGAAATACATCATTCCGCCGGGAAAACGAATCATTGTGCACATGGGTGACAAAGTGGACAACGGTGATGCTCTTTCCGATGGACCTCTGGATCCTCATGACATCCTCAGTGCCAAAGGTATCAAAGCTGCACAGAAACTTATCTTGGATGAAATCCAGGAAGTTTACCGCAAGCAGGGCGTGAAGATCGACGACAAACACATCGGCGTTATCATTCGCCAGATGTTCAAAAAACTCAAAATCATGAATCCGGGACACACAATGTTCCTGGAAGGTGAAATAGTAGATAGAAATCAAGTGATGAAAGAAAACACACGCATCGAAGAAGAGGGTGGCGAAGGAGCTACCTTTGAGCAACTTCTTTTGGGAATCACTAAAGCGTCGTTACTGACCGATAGCTGGCTTTCAGCCGCTTCCTTCCAGGAAACGACTAAAGTTCTCACTCAAGCCTCCATCGAAGGTCGCGTGGACAATCTGGAAGGACTGAAGGAAAGTATCATCATCGGACACAGAATTCCGATCGGTACCGGAACCAAGTTCTACAATAACCAGGTGAAACAGGCGATCGATTCCGGAAAATCGATTGGTGACATCATCCAAGAATTTGCTCATTCCAAAAAAGAGGATGAAGCATTGGAAGACATCCTGGATTTCTAATCTAAGTATAAGGGTGGCGACATCCTTAGGTTTGTAAGAAACTAAATGGAGGAAAAAGGTGCCTACAATTAATCAGTTGGTCCGCAAGGGCCGCAAGAAGATTGAGAAAAAAAAGAAAAACAGAGCTCTCTCTTCTTGCCCGCAAAGACGTGGAGTTTGTACCAGAGTGTACACGACAACTCCCAAAAAACCTAACTCAGCTTTGAGAAAGGTAGCCAGGGTTCGTTTGACCAATGGCTTTGAAGTAACAGTTTATATTCCCGGAGAAGGACACAATCTTCAGGAGCACAGCATTGTGTTAGTTCGTGGCGGCAGGGTAAAAGACTTGCCGGGTGTTAGATATCATATCGTGCGTGGAGCTCTTGATACATCAGGAGTTGACAACCGAACTAATTCTCGTTCTAAATATGGAACCAAGAGACCTAAGAAGTAGGAGGATAGGATAAATGTCAAGAAGACGTAAACAACTGGAACGCGAGATATTTCCTGATCCGAAATACAAAAGTATTATCCTCAGTAAATTCATAAATACAGTTATGAAGAAAGGCAAAAAAAGCCTGGCTGAAAAAATCGTTTATAACGCCCTGAATATTCTGG
The DNA here is from genome assembly GCA_030656075.1 of Candidatus Cloacimonadales bacterium. GTDB lineage: Bacteria > Cloacimonadota > Cloacimonadia > Cloacimonadales > TCS61 > B137-G9. The sequence continues at coordinate 31,632 of JAUSOT010000021.1, read as the reverse complement.
GTGAAAAAACAAAAGAAGAACCATTGGATGTTTTCACTCAAGCCATCGACAATGTGAGACCTCTCATTAAAGTGGTATCCCGTCGAATCGGCGGATCGAACTATCAGGTTCCCACCGAAGTGAGTCATAAGAACGCTCAAGCTATGGCATTCCGCTGGATTATCAGCTATGCTCGTGCCCGTTCGGAAAAAACAATGGTTGAACGTTTAGCTGGAGAATTGCTGGCAGCTTATAAAAAGGATGGAGCCAGCATTAAAAAACGTGAAGACGTTCACAAAATGGCAGAAGCCAATAAAGCATTTGCACACTTCCGAGTGTGATAAAGACGAATACTTTATTCATAGCAGGTAAATGAGATTTTCATTATGTCTAAAGAGAGCGATGCAGCAGCGATTCGCAGTCAGAAGAAAGGAGATTCATCTTCTAAACTGACCAGGAATGAGAGCATTCTCTCTAAAATCAGAAACATAGGCATAATGGCCCATATCGATGCCGGTAAGACAACTACCACCGAAAGGATGTTGTTCTATACCGGCATCATTCATAGAATGGGCGAAGTTCACGACGGCAACGCCGTGATGGACTGGATGGCTCAGGAAAAAGAACGCGGCATCACGATCACATCAGCCGTGACAACCTGTTTCTGGCAAGAAAAGCAGATCAACATAATAGACACACCCGGGCATGTGGATTTCACAGCAGAAGTTGAACGCTCTTTACGCGTTCTGGATGGAGCGATCGGAATCTTCTGCGCGGTCGGCGGCGTGGAACCCCAATCGGAAACAGTCTGGCATCAAGCAGACAAATACAAGGTTCCCAGGCTGGCATTCATCAATAAAATGGATCGTTCGGGAGCGGATTTTGACCACGTGGTGAGTATGATCCATGACAGATTAACCAAAAATGCCAAACCAATCCAGCTGCCTGTCGGGAAAGAAGATAACTTCAAGGGAATTATTGATCTCATCAACATGAAAGCCTGTTATTTCGATCAGGAAACGATGGGTGTGAATTATCATTATCACAAAATTCCCGAGAAAATGATGGAAAAAGCCAGGGAATACCGGAATGAACTGGTCGAGCACGTGGCAGATTTTGATGACCATCTGATGGCAAAATACCTCGAAGATGAACCCGTCGATGCTGAGACATTGAAAACTGCCATCCGCAAGGCTACCCGTTTTCATCAATTTGTGCCTTTACTCTGCGGTTCTTCTCTCAAAAATACCGGTGTTCAAACTCTGCTGGATGCAGTAGTGGATTTTCTGCCATCACCGCTGGATGTGATTAATCCTATAGGATTGAATAAAAAAACTAAAGAAGAATTTGAAGTTCTACCGGATATCGAAGCAAAATTTTCTGCCTATGCTTTTAAAATCCAGATCGACAAATACGTAGGAAAACTTATCTATATCCGGATTTATTCAGGTTCTGTTAAACGCAGTGCAACGGTGGAAAATCAAAGAACAGGCAAACGCGAACGTGTTTCACGCATTTTACAGATGCATTCCAACAAGAAAAAAGATATCGGAAGTCTCCATGCGGGAGATATTGCCGCTTTAGTGGGACCAAAAGATATTCAAACCGGAGATACGATCACCGAACTCGATTATAACCTTCTTTTAGCTGAAATCACTTTCCCGGATTCTGTGATTGCGGTTGCCATCGAACCGAAAACAAAAACCGATAAAGACCTGCTTGACGAAAGCCTGCTTAAACTGATGGAAGAAGATCCGACTTTCAAAGTTTATCAGCATAAAGAAACCGGACAAACCCTGATCTCGGGAATGGGCGAACTGCATCTGGAAATCATCATCGATAGGTTGAAACGGGAATTTGGTGTGCAGGCAAATGTGGGGAATCCGCAAGTTACCTACAAAGAAACTATCGAAGAACCGATCATTGCCGATGGTGAATTTATCCGTGAAATGAACGGCAAAGGACAATACGCCGTTGTCAAACTTCGCTTATCTCCTTTACGATTGGAAGACCTGAAGGGCGGGAAAAAAAATATTTTTGTAAACTCTGTTTCAGCCGAGGTTATACCTCAGAATTACTGGCAGGCAATCGAAGAAAGCGCTTTAAATTCCTGTTTGGATGGCCCTTTGATGAACAGTCCCGTGGAACGTGTGAAAATAGAATTGATCGATGGTAAATTCAATGAAGTTGATTCCAGCGATATTGCTTTCAGCATTGCCACATCCATGGCTGTTAATAATGGATTCCGTCATTCCAAAGCCACGATCATGGAACCGGTCATGCTGGTGAATGTAATCACACCACTCGATTTTGTGGGGGAGATCATAGGTGATATTAATTCCAAACGTGGTAAGATCGAACATATCAGGCCGCAGGGTATGAAACAGGAGATCACAGCTCAAATACCGATGAGTGAGCTTTTTGGGTATTCCACCAAACTTCGCTCCATCTCCCAAGGTCGGGCGATCTACACGATGGAATATTTTAAACATGAGAAAGTTCCGCAAAATATCCAGGAAAAAATCCTGAAGAGAGTGCGGGGATACTAAGAAATTTTTTTACTCCAGGATTGCAAAGTTCTGGAGTTTTTCATTCTATAATTCTCATCATTATGATGTGTTGTTGATTCATTGCCACGACTGAAGTCGTGGTCTTAATTGCAGAGATCTTCTCCGAAAAACCTTTGATCAAGCCCATGAATTTATTCGTGGGAATAATATTTTTGATTCTCGGCAAGTGAATCACAATTTCTTTTCCCTTGCTCTCTAAATCGTCTTTCATTCTTTTGCTTCTGTAAAGTGAGATAAGAATAATGAATATTTCGGAATTACGAAAAAAGTCTATGATCTGCTTGATTCAGGCAGACATTGAAAATCCTGCTTTGAATGTAGAGTTGATCATCGCACATGTTTTGCAGATGAAAAGAAGCGAGTTGTTTCTGTCCCTAAACATTACACTTCCCACAGATTTAGTTCAACAAATTAGCGATTTCATTGAACGCAGAAGCCAGCATGAACCACTCCAGTATATTTTTGGGGAAACCGAGTTCTATGGCTTCCCCATCAAAGTAAATCCAAACGTGTTCATTCCCCGCCCGGAAACCGAACTACTGGTGGAAAAAATCTTCCAGAAAGATAAAGCTGCCACTTTGATTTTAGATATTGGAACCGGCAGCGGTTGTATCGCAATTTCTTTGAAAAAGCTAATTCCAGGCTGTCAGATAACAGCAACTGATATTTCTGAGAAAGCTTTACAAATTGCCGAACAAAACGCAAAGATCAATGATGTAGATGTTGATTTTATTCTTTCAGATATCTTCGAAAAAGTTGTTGGTAAATTCGATATTATTATTTCCAATCCACCCTATATTCCCAAAAATGAATACGAGGATCTTCCTGTTGAAATAAAGGAGTTCGAGCCGGAAAATGCCCTGCTGGCAGAAGATAATGGAATATTTTTTTACAAAAATATCCTGCAGCAGTCGAAAGAATATTTGACGGAAAACGGTAAGATATATTTTGAAATAGGTCACGATCAGGCAAAAAGAGTGAAGCAGTTAGCTTTGGATAACGGATTTTCTGAAGTCGATGTTTTACAGGACTTGAACGGATTCGAGCGGATAGTGAAGATTGGAAGAAAAAGTTCTTGCTAAGAAATTAGTTTGGTTTAATTTTTGTCCTGAAAATTGAGTATTAGTAAAGCTTGGAGCAAAAACATAAACCTATATTGGTTTAATATATTGCTCCCAAATAGAGGAATAGTAAATTAACTATGGGAAAAATAAACCGATTGATACAGAATTGGCGCAAAGGAACCGTTTATACTTCTGCTTATTTACAGAAAATCGGATTCAGCAGCGATCTGATATTTCGCTATAAACAAAGTAATTGGTTAGAAAATGTAGGCAGAGGTGCCTTCAAACAAAAAGGAGATGAAGTAGATTGGCTGGGTGGCATTTATACCTTACAAACTCAAAACCAAGCCAAGATTCATCCTGCCGGAAAATCTGCCCTACAGCTTCTTGGAAAGACACATTATCTACCATTCCGTTTTCACAACATTTATCTGTATGGTTCTACAACCGACAAACTCCCGTTATGGTTCAATAAATTGCAGGATGCAGATAAATGCATCTTCCGTTCATCCAATCTTTTTTCAGAATATCCCGATGAATATTTTGTAGAGTACAGTTATAAAAGCTTCTCAATAAAAATATCTTCTCCCGAACTGGCTGCTTTCGAGATGCTGCATAACCTTCCTCAAAATCAGAGTTTCGACGAAGCATACAAAATATTTGAGAATCTAACGACACTCCGATCTGATTTGGTTCAGATATTGTTGGAAAGCTGTAACTCAATAAAGGTGAAGAGGTTATTTCTTTTCTTTGCTGAGCAGACAGAACAATTTTGGTTTAAAAATATAAATCTGAAAAAAATCGATCTTGGACATGGAAAACGTGTGATAGATAAGAATGGCAAACTTGATAAAAAGTATCTGATAACGGTTCCAAAGCTGGATAAAAATGATGAACTCCCTGTATTTTAATCAGGCAAATCTGCTGTTGGAATTAGTGCCCTTCCTCAACAGAGAAAAAGATTTTGCCTTGAAAGGCGGATCTGCCATAAATCTTTTTGTCCGAAATTTGGAGAGATTATCCATTGATATCGATCTTACCTATCTTCCCATAAAAGATAGAAATTCGAGCCTGAGAAACATCACTTCCATGCTTCTGAGTTTTGAAGATTTTATCAAGCAGCAAATACCGGAATGCAGGATCGCACGTAAACAAATCAAAGGCACGCAATATATCAGCACGTTAACGGTTTTTGTTAATGACTTTTATGTCAAAATCGAAACGAATTTCATCTTGAGAGGATGCGTTTTTCCACCCCAAATGGTAATGTTGTCTGCGGAAGCTCAGAAATTATTCCAAAAGAATGTGGAAATCCAAACCCTTTCCACACCAGATCTTTACGCGGGGAAAATCTGCGCCGCTTTGGATCGTCAGCATCCGCGCGATCTTTTCGACGTTGCGATTCTTTTCCAAAATGAAGGATTTACCGATGAGATACGGAAAGCGTTTATCGTTTATTTGCTCAGTCATTCCCGCCCAATCATTGAGCTTTTGAATCCAAACAGGATCGACATTTCTCAAATTTATGAAACGGAATTCAAAGGAATGACGCGGATCGAAATATCATTGCAGGAATTGAACGATACCCGAGAAAAACTGATCAAAATTATTAACGATTCATTAACTAAATCAGAAAGAAAATTCATTCTTTCTTTTAAGAAAATGAAGCCGGAATGGGATTTGTTTGAATTTGATCACATCAAAGAATTACCGGCAATAAAGTGGAAATTATACAATCTTTCTCAAATGGATAGGTCAAAACATAAACTTGCTCTTGATAAATTAGGCAAACATTTAAAAGTTGAATTTTAAGGATAAAATATGGACAAATTCATAATTAACGGCGGTAAGAAATTAAGCGGCATCGTCGAGATCAGCGGAGCCAAAAATGCCATCCTGCCGATCATGGCGGCTGCTTTGCTGGCCAAAGGTAAATCCGTTCTGCATAATGTTCCGCACTTGATCGACATCAAAATGATGGCGCACGTGATGCGGGTGATCGGCGCCAGGATCGATTTCGAAGGCGACACCATGGAAATCGATGCAACCCATGCCAGCTACTGTGAAGCGCCTTACGAACTGGTCAGCAAAATGCGCGCTTCTATCTACGTGATGGGACCTCTTCTGGCTCGCTTTGGTTCTGCCAGAGTTTCTTTCCCGGGTGGCTGTGCAATTGGAACGAGGCCGGTCGATCTGCATTTGAAAGCAATGGAAGCTCTGGGTGCCAATATCGAAATCGAACATGGTTACATTCTGGCAAATGCTCCAAAAATGCATGGCAGCGAAATTCACTTTGAAAAAGTGAGTGTGGGAGCTACCGCCAACACTTTGATGGCGGCAGTTCTAACCAAAGGCGAAACTAATATTTTTAACGCTGCCATCGAACCGGAAATCGGCAGTTTGATAGATTTTCTGAATTTGATGGGAGCTAAGATCGATGGCAAGGATACAACACATTTGAAAATAATCGGAGTAAACAAGCTGAAACCGGCTGAAATGACCATGATCCCCGACCGCATCGAAGCAGGAACCTTTGTGATCGCTGGAGCTATAACTAACAGCCCAATAACTGTTTCCAACTGCCAGCCTGCTCATATCGGAATATTGCTTGATAAAATGAAAGTTGCCGGTTTCGATTTCGAAATTGGAGAAAATTCCCTTAAAGTTATTCCATCTGAAACCATAAACCCGGTAAACATCCAAACTCAGCCCTATCCGCTCTTCCCCACCGATCTGCAGGCACAATTCCTGGCTTTGATGACTCTGGCAAATGGCACCAGCATCATCGAAGAAACCATCTTCCCCGATCGCTTCATGCATGTATCCGAACTGAACAGATTGGATGCAAATATCGTGTTGAATAAAAATATCGCTACAGTGAACGGCGTGAAATCTCTGAGCGGAGCGGAAGTGATGGCCACAGATTTACGTGCCAGTGCGACGCTTGTTTTGGCAGGATTGGCTGCTCAAGGACAAACAACGATCTCCAGGATTTATCACATCGATCGCGGCTACGAAAGAATCGAAGAAAAACTGAATAACCTGGGCGCTGATATTAAAAGAGTGAAAGGATAGAGTGATGAAAATCGCTATCGCCATGAGTGGCGGAGTGGACAGTTCAGTTGCTGCTGCTCTGTTGCAAAAAGAAGGTCATGATGTGATCGGAGTAACCATGCGGCATTTTGATAATGCCCGTTACGGTTTTGCTGAGAATGAAGGAATTCAGCAGGCGATCACTGATGCAGCTAAAGTCTGTGATAAACTCGGTATTCCGCATCACGTTATCAATACTTCCGAAGATTTCTATCGTATAGTTGAAACAAACTTCATCGAAGAATATAAAAACGGCCGCACTCCTAATCCCTGCACACTCTGCAATCCAACGATCAAATGGGGAGTTTTTCACGATCAGGTTCTGAAGCTTGGTGTGGAAAAAATGGCAACCGGGCATTATGTGAAGTTGATTGAAAAAAACGGAAAATTCCTAATCTATACCGCAGCAGATTCCAATAAAGATCAATCCTATTATCTCTGGGCGCTAAATCAAAAACAGCTTTCCAAAACTCTCTTTCCCATTTCTCATCTCACTAAACCGGAAGTTCGTAGAATTGCCGCTGAATTTGATCTGCCGGTTCACGAAAAAACAGACAGCCAGGAAATCTGCTTCATCAAAGATCATTACGAAGATTACCTGAAAAAACACCTGGAATTCAAGCCGGGAAATATTGTGCTTTCCGATGGAAAAATTATTGGAAAGCATCGAGGATTACAACTTTATACTATCGGTCAGCGCAAAGGCTTGAACACACCCTGGAGTTCGGCGCTTTTTGTGCTAAAGCTGGATGTGGAAAAAAATGAACTGGTCGTAACCGAGAATCCTGATGATCTTCTGGTATCTGAATTCCACCTTAACAAAGTAAATTGGATCGATGAAATTCCGGGCGAAGAAGATAAAATTTCTGTTCAAATTCGTTACAATAGCAATCCTGTCCCAGTGCAAAAATTAGAATATTGCGAAGAAAGTTTAAAAGTGATTTTAAAAAATGCTGTGCGAGCTGTAACACCCGGTCAGTCAGCAGTTTTTTATCGAGGAGACTTGCTTCTGGGTGGAGGAGTAATTGTTTGAGAAAATTGAACCGGCTCCCCTTGGAAGGGGAGATACGGCTTTAGCCGGAGTAGGGTTTGGTCAGATTTATGAAGAATTGTCTCAATCGTGAAATCTAAGACTGGATTTGGCGAACCCCCTTTTGTTCCCCCTTACAAAGGGGGAGAAATTGGAAAAGAAAAAATATTCGGAGATTAAATTTTGAAAAAACAGAAAATACACCTGATCGTGGGAGCTCGTCCTAATTTTATGAAGATGGCTCCGCTCTACAAAGAATTCACCAAATATCCGGAAGAATTCGAATTGAAGCTGATCCACACCGGACAGCATTACGATGAACGCATGAGTAAGTTTTTCTTTGATGATTTGCAGATGCCGGTTCCGGATGAATACCTGGAGGTTGGCAGTGGCTCACACGGACAACAGACAGCCCGCATCATGGAACGCTATGAAGAAGTTCTGCTGAAAGATAAACCCGATCTGGTGATCGTAGCCGGCGATGTGAACAGCACGTCCGCCTGTGCTATCGATGCTGTGAAACTGCACATTCCGGTAGCGCATCTGGAAGCCGGTCTGCGCAGTTTTGCCCGAACCATGCCGGAAGAGATCAACCGCATTCTCACCGATGCAATTTCGGATTATCTGCTCACACCTTCTCCCGACGGAGATGAAAACCTGCTTCAGGAAGGCGTTCCCAAAGAAAAGATCTTTTTCGTGGGAAATATCATGATCGATTCTCTGGTGCAATACCGGGAAAAAGCCAGACAATCCAAAATCCTGGAAGAATTAAAAATTGAGAATCAAGATTACGCTCTCATCACCTTGCATCGGCCTTCCAACGTGGACAGTGAAAAAGGCTTACTGATAATTTTGAATGCTTTTGCAGAAATTTCCCAAAAAATCAAACTGGTTTTCCCCATCCATCCCCGCACCAGGAAGCAGATCGCTGTATTTGGTTTAGAAGAAAAAGTAAAAAACATGCCAAATTTGATTTTGACCGAACCGGTAGGATATTATGACTTCCTGAAATTGCAGATGGAAGCCAAATTCATTCTGACAGATTCAGGTGGTATCCAGGAAGAATCGACCTATTTTGGCATTCCCTGCCTCACTTTGCGTCCGCAAACCGAGCGGCCCATCACCATCTGGGAAGGAACGAACAAACTTGTGAAACTGGAAACCGACGACATCATCAAAGAAGCGAAAAACATTTTGGACGGAAACATTAAAAAAGGTAAAATTCCCAAATATTGGGACGGCAAGACGGCGGAAAGAGTCGTGAAAATATTTAGAATAAAATAAAAGAGAGGAATTACAATGAGAAAGTATCTGTTATTTCTTTTCCTGCTTATAGCATCACTGTTATCGGCAGAGTACGTTGAAAAAACCGAAGCCATCAAAATGCTTCAACAGGCCAAAGCAGACGATTATCCGGATTGCAATGAAGTATATATTTCCAATGAAATAGTAGTTTTGGATGAGCATTGCAGGGGAGATGAGATTACCGAATCTTATAGAAAAATCCTGACAGACGGAGCCAAGAAAGACAATGCCGTAACCTTCTGGTATGATATGGATTATGGCGACATCGACATTTCAGCAATTGAACTAATCAAAGCCAGCGGCGAAATAATCGTTTTTAATCCAGACGAAATCCTGCAGGAAAAGGATAACAGTTACATGGGCTGGAGCAATATCTATTCTGAATCTTCCAAAATACTCACAGCTGAAATTCCTAATATGGAAGTGGGTGATATTATTTTTACCAAACAAAAAAATATCATAAAAAAAGCTACTATGGAAGAGAACTACTTTAACTCTTTTTATGTGGAAACTTACACAAAATACATCAACGATTACCTTGAAATTAATATTCCTGCAAGCAAGAAATTGTATATTCATGAATTGAATAAATCTGATTTTCCGGTTGATTTTTCCCGAATAGAAAAAGATGGGGTCGTCACGTACAAATGGACTACACAGAACAATCCTTTGATCATTTATGAGCCGAATATGGATAATTCAGACTTCTATGCACATCTGATAAAAATGACCACAGTGGAAAGCTGGGAAGATATTTCCCGCTGGTATTACAACATCGTCGCACCGCACATGAAAGTAAATGAAGCGATCAAAAACAAAGTTTTGGAATTAACAGAAGGGATTACTTCCCGTCAGGAAAAAGCTGCAAAACTGTTTTACTGGGCTGCTCATAGCGTTCGCTACCTGGGAGTGGATAAAGAAAAAAACCGGCCGGGTTTTGAACCGCACGATGTAACTTATACTTTTGAAACTCGTGGTGGTGTGTGCCGTGATAAAGCTGCGCTGCTCACTGCAATGCTTCGTGAAGCCGGTATCGGTTCTGACGTTATTCTGATCTCATCCGGTTCCAGGCTAAATTTTGAAGCACCGATGTTGTGGTTCAATCACGCAATCACAGTTTCGTATGATGAAAATGGAGAACCGGAATTTATTTTCGATCCTACAGATGAGAACACCAAAGATTTCCTGCCCAAATATGAGGAAGATAACTCCTATTTGATTGCTTCAAAAAAAGGTGTAACCCTCAAAACTATTCCCATTTCCGATCCGCTGAAGAATAATTCAACCGTTAAAATACAATTAAGAATAGATGAGAATAATAATGCTACCGGTACGATCGAATATTTCTTTTCCGGGTTCTCGGATACTGTGATCCGCTCTCGTCTTTCCAGACTGAATCGGTATGAATTTGATAAAACCGTCTCCGGATTTATTAGCAGCCTGCATCCCAATTGTCAGCTTATCAGCTTCGATTTTGTGGATCCTGCCAATAAAGAAGAAAACCTTAAGATCACAGCCCAGATCAAGATCGATGATTATATCTCAACTTTTGGCAAAAATATTTTCATTCCATTCGAACCTTCCCGTCTGAACCTGAATATGGTTTATAACTGGATGATGATGCCATTTGATCTGAGCGAGAGAAAATATGATTTTCAACTGATGGGAGCTTTCAGTTTTGATATTGATTATGAAATAGAATTTTCTGAAAAGTTGGAAAATCCATCAATTCCTAAATTGGAATTATTAGATTTTGAAGGCTTTGAGACCACTTTATCTATCAAACACAACGACAATAAAATGATGTTTAATTACCACTTTGAAAATAATAATATCCATTTTAAGCAAAAGCAATTTGAAGAGATCAAACAGAGATTGGCAAATCTGACGAAGTATGAAAATTTATATATAATTGCTGAAATTGGAGGGGAAAATGATTAAAAGAATACTTGCATTCCTATTTCTGGTTTGTTGCCTGAATATTTTTGCCGACCGTATTGACGACATCATTCAAGATATTGCAGGAATCGACAAATATCCGGATGCTTCAGCCATTAATGTACTCACCGAAATTGAATTGAATATTGCCGAAGATTTCAGCTATGATTATCATGTTTTCTACGTAAAAAAAATTCTTAACTACAAAGGCACTAGACGTTATTCTGATGTAAAGATAAGCTATAATGGTGATTATGAAAAAATAGAGTTAGGAAATTGCTTCACCATCGATACGGAAGGAAATCGAATTGAGATTCCCGCCAATCAGATCTACGACATGAATGACACCGAATCGATTCAGTCACCGGATTACATCAATAATCGAGAGAAGATCATCAATTTTCCCCAGATCGAGCCAGGTTACTTTGTGGTGCTGGATTACACCATAACAAGCCATAGATGCGAGCCGGTGAGCGGTGTGGAACATCTGCGGGAATCCAATCCCTACCTGCACAAAACATTCAGCATCAAGTTTCCCAAAAAATTGAAACTCAATAGTTTCTGTGATGATGATCACGTTGAATTCACTAAAAGCAAAGTAGGAAGTTTCAGGATATATTCATGGCATGTGAGCGAGTCGCCGGTTTACAAAGAAGAGAATAATTCACCATCTTTACTGTTAGCCGGAACGCCGATCGTCTTTAGTTTTTATAAAAACTGGCAGGAACTGGCAGAACAGAAACTTGCCAAATTGCGAAATGTAGAAGGAAATGCAGAAATTTCGGAAGTGGCTAAAAAACTCACTGAGAATTGCCAAAATGAAACCGAAAAAGTAGTGGAAATATACAAGTTTATGGCAGAAAATTTCAATGAAAAAGAAGCTTACACTTCTCAAATTGATTTTACACCTGAGCCCATGATGGAAGTTTGGCAAAAAAAATTCGGTTCAGAAAGAGAACTTACAGCACTGTTTATTGCCATGCTGAATGAAGCAGGAATTGATGATGCTTATCCTGCCGTAATCCTTTCCCCGAATGACAGATTCGGTAAAATCCAGAAAAAATTTGCTGTGGCGGATTTCATGGACAATATCTGCACTTATTGGCAGGGAAATTTGTATTGTGCCGGCAATAGTTATATGCCTTTTGCTTATGCTGGAGCGGAGGAAGCAAATATTCTCATCGGAAACAATAAATATGAATTTACTTATTATCAATCTCCGGTTCAAGCTCAGAAAATTCAATCCTACAAATACAATATGAATGAAAATGATGCTGCTGTAGATGTAGAAATTCTATACTCAGGAAAATACAATCAGCAGATGCGCGATTCGTTTCTTGATTGGCCAGAAGCACAACGCAAAATTTGGTTTATCCGATATTTAGGTGAAAAATCGGCAACTTTGTTAGCAGGTCCGATATTTCACAATTATGATAAAATAGATGAAGATTTAAAAGTTTCATACACTTTGCAATATGAAGATTTCCTGGTTGAACAGCAACCTTATGAATATTTCAAACTCATCTCACCGGATTTCCGTCTGGATGTGACTCTCGATAAAAGAGATAATGATTATCAGGTTTCGAATAAGATATTCATAAAACAGCATTTTATTATAGAATTGGATGACCAACTTGCAACTGCAGACAAAATGCAGCTCTTGAATAAAGCTCAGGATATCATAGAATTCAAGATCGGTGATAAAATGGCATATTCCAAGCTTGCGGCCGACATGAAAGATACGAAGATCATTTTAACCAAAGATATCTACATTCCTGAATGTGTGATTCCTAACGAAAGATATCAGGAATTCAAAAAGTTTGTGTTAGAAATCCAAAACCCGATAAACAATATGGTTTTTATGGAATGAACTCTTTTCAACACAGAGACACGGAGTCACAGAGAGCACAGAGTTGATTGCCAGGTTTTTTTATTCTATTTCAGCATTAAACATTTTTTCTTAATGTTTCTGCAAAAATTTGATGAATACATATTATCCCACCTTCAAAATTTCGTTGATCATTTTCACAAATTCACTTTTAGGCAGAGCGCCGGTTGCCATTTGCGGTTGTCCATCCACTGGAATGAATAGTATTGATGGAATACTGCGAATTCCAAACATGCCGGCTAATTCTCTTTGCTCGTCTGTATTGATTTTATATATTACCAGTTTGCCTTCATATTCTTCTGCCAGTTCCACCATGATCGGAGCAACCTGTTTGCAGGGTCCGCACCAATCCGCATAAAAATCTATAATAGCGGGTAAATCTCCCAGATATTTCCATTCGGCATTATTTTCATAATCGAAAACCTTCTCTTTGAACGAATTCAAATTCAAATGTTCCAATTCCTTATTTTCACCGGCAGCGGTTAAAACTAACGAAATGACCATCACAAACGCGATTAAAGATATTTTTTTCATCTCTCCCCCAAGTTTAAATTCAGAAGTCTGTCGATCTTTTGTTTATCAAATCCCACCACCGGTACATTGTTTATCCAAATCTGCGGCACTCCCTGCTGGCCGGTTTTGCGAACCATATCACGTGCTGCTTTAGCATCACGAGATACATCTATGTCTGTGTATCTAATCTTATTTTCATTCAAATAACTCTTAATTTTCCTGCACCAGGAGCAGGTTGGTGTGCTGAAGACAATAACTTTTTTCATCTATCGTTCTCCTGAATTTTTTCTATACTTGTAAAATTAACCGATTATTATACAATGTCAAATAGTTTTGGGTAGAAAAGAAATTTCCGGGAAAAAGCCTTGGAGTTTGATATAATTATACCTGTGCTGAATTAAATCTAATTATTCTACCGTTTGGGGAAAAATCATCACGAGACAGTAAAAAAATATTGCCCGAATCGGATTGAAGAACTAATTGGAATCAGATTCAGATAAAGGAGATTTTGGAAATTGTTAAAAAACGATCTGAGTAACATTCTAAAAAAACTGGAATCTAAAATACAGGAGAATCCGGAAAAATTCCATTTCGAACCTCCTGCCAAAGAAGAAGATATCGCCAGGAAGGAATTTCTTCTTGGAATTGAACTGCCTTTGTCTTATCGTGAATTTCTCAAAAACTTCAACGGCGGTTTCATCTGCAATAACTTTCTCGCTGCCAAAATTAAAATAGATAATGATATCGAGACTGCCAGGTGGAACAGCCTGGTTATTTTTAGTTTGGAAGAACTTTATGATGAATACATCGACCTGAATGACCGCAATTGGAAAATGCCCTTGGAATGGGATGGAGTATATCCGATCATTCCCTTCGGCCGCACGGCAATTCAGGAATTATTAGTTTTTGCTGCACCATTGAATGCGGAATTGGAATCGCCTGTTTTCGATGCTTTTCATGAAGACCCCATTTCAGATTGGGAAATTTTGTATAAAAATTTTACCGAATTTCTGGATGATTATCTTTCCAAAGAAGGAAACATAAAAACTGTCGCTCCTGTAGGAGCTGATACGATGGATAAATTCCTGCCGGAAAGCGGCTGGAAGCAGAGACCGGATGAATGGGAAGATCCGGAAAAAATTCTGAAATACAATTTTGAATTGCTGAAAATCGAACCTGATAATAATGATGCCTTCCTGAACATCGCAGAAGTTATGAACGAAAAGGAAGAATTTCTTTCGGCAAAATTCTATCTGGGAAAAGCGCTGCAGATCGATCCTGATGATGATTATGCCTATTATATGAAAGGCAGGATAATGGCAAAACAGAATCTTTATAATGAAGCAGTTCAAGCCCTATCGGAAGCAATCTCACTCGCCGATAATCCGGCATTTTACTACACAATTCGTTCTAATTACTACATGGAACTGGAACAATTTGAAAAAGCTCTGCTGGATTGCGATAATAGCCTGGAATATGATCCCGACAACGGTTATGCCTATTTTTGCCGCGCCGAAGCTGCCACAAAGCTGAACAAACATCAGCAGGCTTTTGAAGATATTCGGAAAGCAGTTGAACTGGAACCAGACAATGCTCTCAGCCTTACCATTCTGGCAGATTATTATATGGAGAAAAATGAATATCAGAAAGTTGTGACAATCTGCAATGAGGCGATCAAGTATGATCCGATTTATTTAAGGCCGCATATTACACTCGAAAAAGCCTACCGTTTGCTGGGGGAAACTGAAAAAGCAGAAGCCGAAGATATAGAAATTGAAGAAATCCTGAATGGAGATTTTATTTAAACTCGACATTAAATAGGCATAAATTGCTTATGAAGTTGTATTATAATTGTGTTGAATGATCGAAAGTTGGGGGTGAAATGCGTAGGCTATTAATTATTTTTTTCTGTTTATTTTCCATATCTCTTCGATCTCTCACCAGCCTGCAGGAATATATCAGCGATAAAGCTTCCCATACAAATTTTAAACAAATCCCACATTCCGATTTCTTTGATCATGAAAGCATCATCGTCTGGGGTGCCAGCAGCGAAGATAGTGACGAACTGGATGTCAACGAGATGATCGCCAACAATGTGGTAGATTTCCGCCTCAAACGCTGGCTGAACCAACCCGATAATGTAGTTGAAATCCTGGAAGACAGCGAAGTAACAATGGAACAATTGGAAAAATACAATCTCATCCTGGTGGGAACGCCCGGTTCTAATTCTGTTTTGAACGCACTTTCTAAATATTTGCCTGTTGAAATTACGGATGCATATATTTCATTTGCCGATCAGAAATTTGAAGGTGATGAAGTCGGCATCATGTATCGCTATCCCAATCCCGCCAATCCGAACCGCCTGTTGTGGATCGTTTCAGCACCCAATTATGAAGCATTGAGATTCATTCCGCAAACCCAGGATTATTGCGTTTATGCTCTCACCGATTACAATCCGATGGCAGATCGCTTCCTGGAATTGGCGTTGGGAAATTTCGCCGAAAACTGGCAGGTCAAAAAAGTGGCGATGGTTGATAACCAAGTTGTCGATTCCGGCGAAAATGATATTCTCGAATATGAGCCACCAGCTTCCTTTCCTCCGCCCGACTGGATTCGAGATGGAGTGATGTATGAGATTTTCGTGCGCAGTTTTGCCGACAGTGATGCTGATGGAATAGGTGATCTGCAGGGAATAATCAATAAACTGGATTACCTGAATGACGGAGATCCGCAGACAGATTCCGATCTTGGCATCAAACTCATCTGGCTGATGCCGATCTTTGCTTCTCCCAGTTATCACGGTTATGATGTTCGCGATTATTATAAAATCAATCCCGATTACGGAACAAACGCAGATTTTCAGCAGCTTTTGCAGCAAGCGCACCGACGCGGCATCCGCATTATCACAGATCTGGCTTTGAATCATTGTTCAAATCAAAATGCTTTTTATCTGGATGCCTACAACAATCCCCACTCGCAATATGATGACTGGTTTTTCTTCACCAATCCTTCCAATACCAGAGCACATAACTGGCAGTTCCGGCATCGTCCCTCAGACCGGGAAATGCTGAATCCGCCCATGCCGGCCTGGAATGTGAACAATCCTGCCGTTCAGAATTATTTATTCGAAACGGCAAAATACTGGATCGATCCAAACAAAGACGGAGATTTTTCGGATGGCATCGACGGCTTCCGCTGTGATTATGTGAAAGGACCGCCCGCATCATTTTGGCAGAAATTTCGTTATGAAGTGAAATCTTTAAACCCGGAAGTTCTATTGCTGGCTGAAAACTGGGATGGCATGCAGTCGATCTCCGAAAGCTTTAACGATCAATTCGATATGGCTTTCGATTTTCCCTTCCAGGGAAGTGTGATGGAAGTGATCTCCAGTGGAACAGCTTCACCTTTGATCAACCTGATGAATGAACAGCAGGAAATTCTTCCCGAAGATGCCGTGATGAATCGCTTCATCAACAATCACGACATGAACCGCATTTTCACGCGGCTGGATGATGCTTCTGCGAAATTAGCGTTGGCGCTGCTGCTTACCATTCCCGATATGCCGATGTTGTATTACGGCGATGAGATCGGCATGCAGGGACAGAAAGATCCCTATGACGAAGGCATCCGCCGCCCGATGGAATGGTGTGCCGAAAATAAATGTCCTGAAATGACTTCCTGGTATCCGGTTTGGAAGGAAGAAGTTGATGGAATTTCCGTGCTGGAAGAAAATGATGATCCCAATTCCATTTTGAATTACACAAAAAAACTGATCCGTTTGAGGGATCAATATCCGGTTCTGGAATCCGGAAAAATTATCATCCTGCCTGTTTTCGAAGAAATCGAAGGAGAACTCGGCGGCAGTAGAAGATCATTGTGTTATCTCATTAAAAATAATGATGATACAATCCTGGCAATTTCATCTCTGCGGGAAGATAGAACCGTTTTCATCGAGAATATTTTCCCGGAAAATGTGACCTTTGAACCTTTGCTAAATTCACCCGAAATAAATTTTTATAAAAAATATTTAAAAATAGATTGCATTGAAAAAACTATGTTTTTATTTTTTGTTCGTATAAGAAAGTAAAGAGGGGGTATTGATGAAACAAACTATTTTATTGGTTTTTCTTTTTATTTCGATTTTGCTTTTTGCGCAAACGGAAGTGACTTTGTGGCATTCTTATCGGGGAGATGAAAAAGATGCTCTGATGCAGGTTGTAGATAATTTCAACAAATCACATACAGACATAAAACTAAATGCACTCGGCATTCCCTACGACGCATTTCCCGATAAGATCACAGCAGCCATTCCACGCGGTAAAGGTCCGGATATTTTCATTTTTGCTCACGACCGCATCGGCGGCTGGGTGGAAGCTGATATCATTGAGCCGATAGATTTTTATCTCGAAAAAGATATCAGCGGAAATTTTGTGGATGGAGCCTGGAATCCGATGCTGTATGATGGCTCGGTCTATGGTTTGCCGATGTCTTTAAAATCGATCATTCTATTTTACAATTCGGATATTATCAAGACACCGCCCAAAACCACAGATGAAATGATCTCCATGGCAAAAAAATATACCGATGCTTCGAAAGGAAAATACGGACTGGTTTATGAAATTGCCAACTTCTATTATCACGCCTGCTGGCTGCAGGGATTCGGCGGTAAGATCTTTGACAACAAAGATATTCCCGTTCTCAATTCTCCGGAAAATATCCGCTCTTTCCAATTTGCTCAAGATCTCTTCCTGAAAGAAAAAATCGTTCCACCGGAAGTTTCCAACGTTCTCGTGACTACACTTTTCAATGAAGGCAAAGCCGCCATGGTCATCAACGGACCCTGGTTCCGTGGCGAGATCAGCGGTGTGCCCTACGAAGTCGAATTGCTGCCCATTATCAGCGAGATAAACAAACCAGCTATTCCGTTCATGAGTTCGGAAGGTGTGCTGATGTCTGCCAAATCGGAACACAAAGATGCAGCCTTCAAAGTGATGGAATATCTGGTGGGTGAAGATGCTGCCTTCATTTTTGCCACGGTCGGTAAGCAGCCGGTTGCGCTCAAATCTGTTTATGAACGTCCTGAAGTGAAGAACGATAAATATCTGCCAAAATTCAAGGCACAGATCGAAAATTCCCGACCGATGCCCAGCATCCCGCAGATGACGTCCGTCTGGTCTCCCGCCTCTACGGCTATAAATGCGGCTGTGAATGGAAAAGATCCCAAGGCAACGCTCGACGAAGCTCAGGATAAGGTGATGAGCACCTTGAAAGCTGCCGGTTATATTAAGTAGTTTGGACAAGCTGAGCATTTTGAGATCACAAATGTTATTATGGTTTTATGGAAATTGGTTTTTGAAATTCCAAATGACCAAAAGCTCAAATTCGAAACAGATCGATTTATCGATCAATAATATTGATTTGGAAATATTATGAATCCTGAAACGGACAAAAAGAAAACTTACGACTTGGAAGAGAGGACATTTCTTTTTACCAAAAATGTACGTCTTTTCGTGAAGACTCTACCCAATACAATAGCTAATCATGAAGATGGAAAACAAGTGATAAAAGCTTCCGGTTCGGTTGGTGCAAACTATATTGAAGCAAATGAATCTCTAAATAAGAAAGATTTTTGTATGAGGATCAGGATTTGTCGGAAAGAAGCGAAGGAAAGTGAATACTGGTTACGTTTAATCAAGGAATCAAATAATCTTGAAAATGTTATAACTGTAAATGAACTGATCCAGGAAGCTAATGAATTGAAAAAGATATTCTCTTCGATTTTGGAGAAATCGAAATGAAAAATCGTTTTGAATTTTTAAATTTGAATTTGGGATTTATTTGTAATTTGATGCTTGGAAATTGTAATTTGAACGAAGTGAGGTAATATGAAACTTCACACAACCTGGCGTTTGATAGCTCTGGCTGTCATTCTGCTCCTGTTTTACCTGCTGATGAGCAAATTGCTCACCAATTCGCTGCATCAACAGAATATCCGCTACACACTCGATCTGGCCAACACGGATATTCAGGTCATCAAAACTGCCTACCAGCCTCAGGATGCATCTTCTTATGCCGATCTGCAGGAAGTCTTGAAGCAGTTGATGAAAAACAATCCCGATATCAACTCGCTGGTTGTGGTGCAAAAGCGGAATTTTGTAGCTCACTCCAATCCGGCCATGATCGGTGAGAGCATTTCAAAATCGATCTTCGACCGGCAGCGGGAGATCATCAAAAATTACGATCCGGCAGTTGAAAATTCAAATATAATCTGGCAACCCTCCGAAGAAGACAGCAACAGCCAAATTCAATATCATGGCTTTTTCGAAGGAAATGAACTGATCGGTTTCGTGGTTTATGACACAAAAGTGCAAACGCAGTTCGAAGTTTCCGGCAATAATTTATTACTTCTTATCTTAACAATTTTGTTCTTTATCCTGGCTGTAGTCCTGGAAAAAATCATTCCGCGTTTCAGCGCCTATCTCAGCCTGGTTTTGTTTGTCTTGCTGGTGGTCATCGTCGATGGCAATATTGCTGCCCAGATGGAAAAAAACTACACACTCTGGCTGCAGAATATTGAACAATACCAAACGGGTTTACAGGAACATTTGTATCAATCCCTGCCTCTGATGGAACTGCAATTGCCATCCTGGCAGCCGCTTATCACGGAATCCGTCCAAACCTGGAATATAACTCTTTCCATCCTGGGTGGTCTGCTGATTCTTTTCATTCTCACCGGTTTGTTTGAACGGATGCTGGCTTCGATCATTCGTTACCGAATGGCTTATTCCTACATTGTACCGGCCATGTTCGGTGTTTTCCTGTTGGTCTTCTTTCCCTTTGTGTATGGATTTTTGATCGGTTTCACCAATTACGGTCTGAATGATTTCGGCGGCAACCTGGTCTCGTATTTCACCAATCTGCATAATTATTCGTTTGGCAATATCATCGATATTCTCAGGACTATCAATTTCACCGATCCGCATAATTTTTATTATACTCTGGTCCACACGATCCTGTGGACGGTGATAAACGTAACTCTGCACGTGTCGATCGGAGTGGGACTGGCTCTGCTCCTGAGCAATGAATTGCTGAAAGGCAGAACTTTTTTCCGCGTCATTCTCATTTTGCCCTGGGCTATTCCAAATTATATTACAGCTCTTATCTGGAGAGGAATGTTTCACAAACAGTTCGGAGCGGTGAACGGCTTTCTGGAACTGCTCGGTTTTCAGCCGATCAGCTGGTTCACTCAGGTGCATACGGCATTTATTGCCAACCTGGCGACCAATGTCTGGCTGGGATTTCCCTTTATGATGATCATTGCTCTGGGTGCCTTACAGAGCATTCCCAAAGAACTCTATGAAGCGAGTGCGATCGATGGTTCCAGCCGCTGGCAGTCTTTTTGGAATGTAACATTTCCGCTGTTGAAGCCGGCTATGATTCCGGCAATTATTCTGGGAACGATCTGGACGTTCAACCAGTTCAACGTGATCTACCTTGTTTCGGGTGGTGGACCGGACGGAGCCACGGAACTCTTAATTACCGATGCTTATAAAATCGCTTTTGAACAATATCGCTACGGTTATGCAGCCGCCTATTGCATCGTGATCTTCCTGCTGTTGTTCTTCTACGGATTTTGGACGAACAAGATTTCCAGAGCTTCCGAGGGGGTATATGAATGATTTCCAATAATTCTAAAACCCGCACAATTGTTACTTATATCATCTTAATTCTGGTCACGATCTTCACCATCTACCCGGTGCTGTGGGTGCTGAAAGTAGCTTTCGGCGGGAAGTCATTACTTTCCACCAGTCTCAGCTTAATTCCCGAACATATTTCTCTGGATAATTTCAAAGTTGTTTTTTTTGATAAACCGTTTTTGATTTGGCTGCGGAATTCGGTTATTGTCTCATTTGTAACCGTCATTTCCAGTCTATTCCTGGCCACCACAGCAGCTTATGCTTTTTCCCGTTTCAAATTTCCCGGCCAGCGAACCGGCATGCTTTCCCTGCTGGTGACACAGATGTTTCCCGGTGTATTGATGATCATACCGCAATTCATTTTGATCTCGGAAATTCTGCATCTTTACGGTTCATTGTGGGGGTTGGTGATCATTTATTCCACCACTGCCCTGCCCTTTTCGATCTGGGTGCTGAAAGGTTATTTCGATACGATCCCGATTTCGCTGGAAGAATCCGCCACCATCGACGGCGCTTCCAAAGGGCGTATTTTCTGGGAGATAATTCTGCCGCTCAGCAAACCGTCCATTGCCATTACGGGTTTGTTTTCGTTTATGACAGCCTGGAACGAATTTATTCTGGCAGCCACCTTTTTGGATGCCGAATCAAAATATACGCTTCCCATCGGTTTACGACAAATGGTGGGAGAATTCGGAGCAGAATGGGGCAGTTTTGCCGCATCATCATTATTGGTCGCAATTCCTGTTGTAGTTTTGTTCATGGCTTTCCAGAAATTCCTGGTGAGCGGACTTACGGCAGGAGGAGTGAAAGGATAAAAAACATAGAGTGTGCCTCTCCCCAACCCTCTCCAAGGGAGAGGGAGTAAAAAAAAGGAAATTTAGCGGTGCTTTTCCTTCTCCGGCGGGGAAGGTGGCTGAGTGAAACGAAGACGGATGGGGCAAAAGCAGTGAAAGGATAAAAAAATAGAGTGTGTTTGTCATTCTGACGCTTCTTGCACGTTGCTCCTGGGAAGAATCTCAGAAAAATGGAAGTGAAGTTGAGAGACATTCCAAGAGATTCTTCAAATGCCAGGCTGAGAGACTCCTCAGAATGACAGGTTTCCTTCTCCTCTGGAGAAGGTGTCCCGAAAGCCTTCGGGACGGATGAGGCGATGAGGTAAATAATGTGAAAATCGGGCAATCTGGATGCATTTTAAAAATGCTAATCCAAATTGCAGAAGGATAAAATATCATAGGAGGAGGATATTTATGAAGTACAAAGTGTTTTTAGTTTTCCTGGCACTTCTATTCATCTCTTCGGTTCTTTTGGCAGGCACAAAGCTTGAATTCCAAGATCCGAAAGGCGATGACAAAGGCCCGGGAAATTATGTCTATCCCACCGATCCGATCTACGTGGCGGGATCATTCGATCTGATCAAAGCCGAGATCGAGGACAGGGGAGAAGAAATCGATTTCAAGATCACTTTCAACGCACCCGTCACCTTCAATTGGGGTGATTTCTGGGATGTTCAGCAGTTGCAGGTTTATCTTGATTTCGATCATGTAGCAGGTTCCGGGCATACGGAAACAATTCCCGGTACACAGGTGCTGGTAGATGCGGCTGATGCCTGGGAAAAAGTGGTTTTCATCGACCCGCACACAGTGCCTAAGATCAATGGTGAGATCGGATTAAAAGCAGCAAATCTGAAAAATGATATTGTGCTGCCTACCAAAATCAAACCAATCGGAAAATCACTGAAAGCAACTGTGAAAAAATCTGATCTGGGTGTAGCAATGGATGCCGATATCTCCACCTGGGGATATGGAATTTTGATGTTGAGCGCCACCGGATTTCCGGGAGATTGGCTTGTGCTGATGCGCCGTGTGAATGAATATGAAGGACAGCATCGCTTCGGAAATGGTTCCGACGGAGCTGGTGATCCAAACGTGATGGATATGTTCGTGGACAATGCCGATGGCTCCGATGATGAAGCAGATATTCAATATGACATGCTGAATGATTGGAAAAGCGGTCCTGACCCGACTGACACATCTGCTGATAAATTAACCGTAATAAAATTGGTATATCCAAAATAAACCAAAAAAAGAGGAGAGTAAAATGAAAAAAGCTTTAGTCGTAGTTGTATGTTTAATGATGGTTGGCGTGATGTTTGCCGTGGTTAATTTTGATCTCGGCGGTAAAATCTACACTCAGTATCGCTGGACTAATGCCAGCGGAGGAGTTTACTGGTTGAGTAACGACTTCGGCTCGTTTTCTGCCGGAACACCGTATTGGCCCAAATATAGTCGTTATGATAAGAAGTATGCTAACTTCATGCGTACGGAAGCTGAATTTGAGGTAAATGCCAATATAAGCAAATATGTAAAGGCATATTTAAGAACAAAAACCATCTTCAATTCCGATGAAAGTAATGGCGATGGCGAAAGCAGTGCTTCTTCCTGGGCAGATGACTGGGATGATTCCCGTGGATTTTTTAAGCTTCGGGGTTTTCTGATTGATGTGAATCCTAATATTAATATCATCGATAAAATCTCACTTGGAACACCAATGGGATTACCCTTCAACAGATGGCTGGTTGCCGACAGACGTTACATCGATCGCGATAACATCAAAGGAATAGTGGTTAGAGGTAACTTAGGTGACAACTACAAATGGAATATTGCCAGAATGTGGAATGCCGGTTATATGGGACCGGGTTGGAACGGTTTGAATTCTTTCCGTTCCGAAGATGCAACCTATGCTTTCAATTTCGCGACAAATCAGTTTGATGATTTGCTTGCTTTGAATTTAGATGCAATGTATTTTTCTGATGCTGCTTTGGCTGATACAGTAGATTTTCATATTGAACGAGAAGATGATTTTAACGAGTTGGGATTAACTTTAGATGCACAGATAAATGTATCTGATGAAATCACATTTAACTTATTAGGATTGTACTCTCAACAAAAGTATTCGGATGATCTTGATGCAAATGATGACAATATAGCAGACAATGTGGCCTGGGTTACTCCTCAGACACCTTCTTCCTGGTGGGGAATTAACGAGCCTTATGCTGATATAACAACCATGAGTGGGATTGCTTCATTAAAGACTACCGATCCATTTGGAATAGGGTTTACGCCAAGTGCCGAATTCTTTTATATCGATGATAACTTCTATTCACCTTTCGGTAGCAGACGTGAATACGATATGCTGATGATCAACGGTGGTATCGACCCACTGCGCTACACTGACAAGGATTATGATACCGAAGGCGGACGTGAACATCAAAGCCTGAATACATTCCTTTATGGTGGCGGTCAATCTGCAGTTAATGAAGCAATGACCGACAACAATTTCATGCGTTTGGGAGAAGATTTTTACGAATCACCCATCGGTTATTGGGGCGGTACTCTAGACTTGATATATGATTTGGATGCGGTTACTCTTGCCGGACAAATTAACTATCTGGGAGCTACGGACAACAACGACGGCAGCATTGATGAAGAAGACGAAAACTATGAAGGATCCGATGTGACAAATTGCTGGTATTATCAGGAACCTCGTGATTTCAGTGGCTTAGTTGGCGATATTTCTGCCAAAACCAAGATCAGTGATTTTGATTTGGCTTTAAATTTGAAATATGGTGACTGGACTGACGTAAGAGCAGATTATGATTCATTAAATGCTGTTGTCGGCACGCATGATGTTGAACTTGCTTCCATAGTCTTCGAACCTATGGTTGGAAAACAATTAACGAAAACAATCAAATTGGAATTTCGTCCTCGCTATCAGCAAATGGTGCATACCGTCACATATACTGATGAAGATGAATACACCACCAGTGATTTCGTAATTAATTATAAACTCATCTATAATTTCGGCGGTTTTGATTTCTGGGTAAGAGGAGAACATTTCTTCAGAACTTTTGAACAATCTCTTGCAGCTGGATCAAATCCTGATGCTCTTGATTTATCTTGGTCAACCATTCATGCTGCCTTTGAAGTGAAATTCTAATTTGTTACACAATATCGGGTTGCGCCAAGGCGCAACCCGAATTTTTTTAAGGAAAAATGTATGTTTAAAGTTATACTAATCTTGTTTTTGATGCTGAATTCTTTCTTGTGGTGTGATATCATTCTGAAACTGGATGATGATAAAAAGGATGATTTTGGTGATGGAAATGTAACCTATCCTGAACATCCCATGTTCACTCCGGGCATTTTTGATATCACACAATTCCGCATCGAAGATATGGGAGATTACTACAATTTCATTGTTCGGGTCAGAGGAAAGATAGATTATGTTAAATTCGATGAATATGAGTATCGCTATGATATGCCGGCAGAATTCATTTTTCCCCTGGTTCAGATCTATATCGACACCGATCACGTACAAGGTTCAGGCATAATGGAAACAATAATGGGCGTGAATGCGACTATAAACGAAGAATCAGCCTGGGAAAAAGCTGTGGTTTTCACGTCCATGCCAAAACGGTTTCAGTTACGCATGGAGCAATTCCAGGCACCTTTGCTTAATCGTGTGGATTTTCCACCCAAAATTTACTTATCCAAAAATAAAAAGGAAATCTCGGTGCGGGTGAGTAAAGAATTTTTAGGCGAAATCCAACCTGATTGGGGATACACGATTTTAATGCTGGGACATGATGTAGCTTCCTCTGTGAAGAAAAATGTATTCACCATGGAAGTGAAATCCACCTCTTCCCTTTTCACTTTTGGCGGAGGGCATGGAGCATTGGTTAATCGCTATAATTCCAATATAATAGATATGATCATTCCACAGTTCAAATCTCAGAAAAGGATCTTGAAAAATTATTCTGTGGAAGAAAAAAAATTAGCAGAAATTGGAGCTGTATATCCAACAAACACAAAAATGAAATCCACCCTGGTAAAAGGTGAAGTCAAACAAATTTCCAGCGATAAAGTTGTAATTAATCTGGGTGCAAAACAGGGTGTGGAATCCGGCACGAAATTGATCATCGACTCCAAATATATCGTGGAAGTGGATGATGTTTTTCCTGAACTCTGTATGGCTCATTTCACCAATTCTGATGATGCTGATGTTATCGAACAAGGTATGAAAGTAACGATTTGGAAAGAATGAAAAAACCATGCTTGATAAACACACAGGAAGATGATTAGATGAATTCAACCCACTGTGTCCCCCTATTTAGGGGGAAAAGAGGAATCTCTGATTCCATAAGTTCTCCCCTAATTAGGGGAGATGTCCAGCACCTAAATTTGCTGAATTAAATTTAGGTGCTGGACAGAAGGGTTGAAAAAAGAATGAAAAAGTTATTATTTTTTGGATTGTTTTTAGTTTTCTTTACACAGACTTTTTCTGAAAACTTGCAACAACAGGGTGAGACTTTTTGGTGGAACGACGCGGTTTTCTATGAAATCTTCGTGCGTAGTTTTGCAGACAGTGATGGAGATGGAATTGGTGATCTGCAAGGTTTGATCGGAAAATTAGATTATCTGAATGACGGAAATTCTGAAACGACCACCGATCTCGGAATTACGGGAATCTGGCTGATGCCTGTCTGCCAGTCGCCCAGCTATCATGGCTACGATGTGACCGATTATAAAACGATCGAAGAAGACTACGGCAGCAATAAAGATTTCCAACAACTGATGGATGAATGCCATAAACGCGGCATCAAGGTGATCGTTGATTTCGTGATGAACCACTGTTCCGATCAGCATCCCTGGTTTATCAAATCCAAAAACAACGATTCCTATTATCGCAATTGGTTCCGCTGGAAAAAAGTAAAACCTTCCTCTCTGGGACCCTGGGGACAACCGGTGTGGCACGAAGCGAACGGTGAATATTATTTTGGACTGTTCTGGGGTGGAATGCCGGATTTGAATTATGATTCGAAAGCTGTGAAGAATGAAATGCTCGATCTGACCAAATACTGGCTACAGAAAATGAAAGTGGACGGCTTCCGCTGCGATGCAGCGAAACATATTTTTGAAGATAACGAAATTATGGAAAATGTACCGCAAACTTTTAACTGGTGGCGCGAATTTAACGAATATTATAAAATCATTAATCCTGATGCACTGGCTGTGGGTGAAGCCTGGGACAGCTCGGATATTGTGGTAAAATATCTGGATCACCGTTTCGATTTCTGCTTCGAATTCGATCTGGCGGAATCGATAATTTATGCTGTGAACAATGCTTCGGCAGATGAACTGAAACAGAAATTGCAGGAACTTATCGATATTTATCCCTATCATCAATACGGCACTTTTCTCACGAATCACGACCAGAATCGTGTGCTGAACCAACTGGCTTTTGATATTGAGAAAGCTAAATTTGCAGCTTCCATTTTGTTGAGTCTGCCCGGCATTCCTTTCGTTTATTATGGAGAAGAAATCGGCATGACCGGCAGTAAACCCGATCCTGACATCCGCACACCCATGCAGTGGGATGAATCGGAAAATGCTGGCTTCAGTTCTGCTGAACCATGGCATGAAGTAAATAATAACTACATTGATTTCAACGTAGAAACCGAACAAATAGATGAGAATTCTCTCTGGCAGGTTTATAGAAATTTGATTAGTCTGAGAGAACAGCATCCGGCTTTACGGCGTGGAACAATGCAGTTTTTGGGATGCGGTAATACTGACATTTTACCGATTTTGCGAGTTTATGAGGATGATGCTGTTTTGCTGGTTTATAATTTTGGTGAAGCAAATGATGCGATCAAAATAACAGCGAATCAGACAAACTTGCCGGTTGGAATTTATCGATTGATCGATGAGCATTCCAATACAGTATATATGGAATTGGAAGTAAAAGATGGCGGCAGTTTTGTATTAGATTTATCCGGAATAGCTAAATATGAAACAAGAGTTTATATTATAAAGAAATAAAGTGATTGTAATGCTCCACTTTATAAGGGGAGAAATCCAGCACCTAAATTTGATTAATTGGATTCGGTAGATTTCTGGAACTTTCCCAAATTAAATTTAGGTGATGGAAGAGGGGTTTGGTTGATTAATAATTAATTGCTAAATTTTTAGTTCTTAGACAGGCTATTGCAAACCCCCTTTTATTCCCCCTTTCAAGGGGGACGAATAGTAGAATATCTATGCTAACAGAAAAAATTGTGGAGGATATTAATGGCTAAAGTGGTTTTGGAAAAAGTAAATAAAATTTATGATGGCAAAGTTCATGTCGTCATAGACAATGACCTAATCATAAATGATAAAGAATTCATGGTGCTGGTGGGTCCGTCCGGCTGTGGAAAATCAACAA
Organism: Candidatus Cloacimonadales bacterium; assembly: GCA_030656075.1. GTDB lineage: Bacteria > Cloacimonadota > Cloacimonadia > Cloacimonadales > TCS61 > B137-G9. Next base: position 3,289 of record JAUSOT010000021.1, on the reverse strand, counting down.
CCCTGCGCATGATCGCCGGTTTGGAAGAGATCACTTCCGGCAAGATCTATATCGGTGATCAGGTCGTGAACGATGTTCCGCCCAAAGATCGCGGCATTGCCATGGTTTTTCAGAATTATGCTCTCTATCCGCACATGACGGTTTTCAACAACATGGCTTATGGACTGAAACTGCGAAAATTCCCGAAAGCAGATATAAAAAAAATGGTTCAGAATGCAGCGGAAATTCTGGGTTTGGAAGATCTGCTGGAACGTAAACCGAAAGCGCTTTCCGGCGGACAAAGACAACGTGTTGCCCTGGGAAGAGCCATCGTGCGCCATCCCACAGTATTTTTGTTCGATGAACCGCTTTCCAACCTTGATGCCAAACTACGGGTTCAGATGCGTGCCGAGATCAGCAAACTGCACAAAAGGTTGAATACAACTATCATTTACGTGACGCACGACCAGGTGGAAGCCATGACAATGGGAGATAGAATTGCTGTACTTCATAAGGGAATCATCCAGCAGGTGGATACGCCGCTGAATCTCTATGATCATCCCCAGAATATGTTTGTAGCCGGTTTCATCGGCAGTCCTTCCATGAATTTCATCAAAGGAAAACTGGAGAAAAAAGACGGCATTATATTCACCGCTCCCGGCATTTCGCAAACCGTCCCTAAACAGTTTTATAAGAAATTAGCTAACCATATCGATAAAGAAGTGATGATGGGTATTCGCCCCGAAAATATTAAGATTGAAAAAACGGGTAAAATGAAAGCTCTCGTGGAAGTGGTGGAACCGATGGGTAATGAGATCATTTTTTATTGTGCGATTGGAGATAACAAATTTCTGTTGCGCATCGAAGAAAGAATTTTAACCAAACCGGGAGAAACGGTACCGATCAGCTTCGCCATGGAGTATGCCCATTTCTTTGATCTGGAAACGGAAAAGTCGATAAATTATGCTCTAAATTAGTATCGGTATTTGCTGAGATGTTTCTTGGAGAAGGAAGGGGAAAAAATCATCCTGAAAGTAAATAAAATTTATAAAGGAAAGTACTATGGAAGAAACGATTATTGCACTTAAAGGAACTGCCAATATTGGCAAATCTATGACTATTGCAAGACTTGGAAGACTTTTACAAAAAAATGGTGGCATAACAGCGGATAAAATATCCGACTATGATTACAGAGCAGTTTTTTCTTACAAAGATCAGACTATAGGCATTCAAACCTCTGGAGATGTCGGAGATTTTGTTTGTGGCGAATTGAAATACTTTCTTGGTGAAAAATGTTCTATTATTGTTATTGCATCCAAAACCTACGGAAAAACCAAAAAATGCATAACTGATTTCGCAAGGCAAAACGATTATCGTCTTATTTTATCAACACCATATCAAGTTCGCGATGATTCCATTACTACTGATAGTATTAAGAATTATTGCGCAAATCATATTATGAGTATGATAAATGACATCATATCAGGAATATTATAGAATATCAGAAATGGAGAAATTTGTTCAAGAAGCTACATATATTGTTACTCTTCACTAATCATCTACATATTAGATTTAGAGAGTAATTAGGGATAAAAATATAATATGATTTCAGATATAATTAAACCTGAAAAAATACCAATCGATTCTTCCCTATTTAAATGAAATATCCGATTACCTGAACTCCCTCTGAAACCTGTAAAATCCGAGATTGTCGGTGATTTAGCCTACCTCCCACTCACCCTATTCAGCATTTTGATCTTCTGCACCAGTTTCTCATCGATTTGGTCTTTCGTGAATCGCCACTGCCAATTACCTGCTGCCTGACCGGGTGTGTTCAGGCGCGCTTCACTGCCCAATTCCAGAAAATCCTGCAAGGGTGCTGCTGCAATCTTGGCTTTACTCTTCCAGATCGCTTTGATCATCGACCAGCAGACATCGATTTCCGAACAAAATAAATAATCGCAAACCTGTTTCTTTTCTGCTTCGCTGATTTTCTGGAACCAGCCGACAGTTGTGTCGTTGTCGTGCGTACCGGTGTAGGCAGCGCAATTTTCTTCGTAATTTTGCGGAAGATAGGGATTATCATCTCCCCCATCGAAAGCAAATTGTAAAATCTTCATGCCTGGAAAGCCGAATTTATTCCGCAAGGCGATCACGTCGTCGGTGATCACTCCCAGGTCTTCCGCCACGATCGGCATCTCGCCGAAAATCGAGTTCATTGCTGTGAAAAGTTCATTTCCCAAAGCTGGTTGCCAACTGCCTTTCACAGCAGTTTTTTCTTCGGCTGGAACTGCCCAGTAACCGGCAAAACCACGGAAATGATCAACACGGATCAGATCGAACATTTTAATAGAATGCGCAAAACGCTGCTTCCACCACAGAAAATTATTTTCCTTCATTTTCTGCCAGTTATAGAGCGGATTTCCCCACAACTGCCCGGTGGCACTGAAATAATCCGGCGGTACTCCCGCTACGATAAGTGGACTGCCGTTTTCATCAAAATGGAAGAGATGGCGATTCGACCAGGCATCAGCGCTGTCGAAAGCAACGAAGATCGGAATATCGCCAAAAATGGTGATCTCGTTTTGTTGAGCATATTCATGCAGCTTCTGCCACTGCTGCCAGAAGATGAACTGCAGGAATTTGTAGAAATCGATTTCATTAAGCAGGGAAATGCTGAATTGTTCCATTTGAAGCGGATCTCTTAGTTTAATTTCGACCGGCCAACCACTCCAGGAATTTCCGCCAAAATGGTTTTTAATCGCCATAAAGAGTGCATATTCATGCAGCCAGAAAACGTTTTTTTTGCAGAAGTCATCATATTCCGCATCTTTCTGAAATCGCTCATAAGCGTTTCGTAGAAACTTATTTTTCGTGATAAACAAACTTCCGAAATCAACTTTATCCTGGGGAAATTCCCTCAAATTTTCCAGATCAGCTTGGTTCAATAATCCCCTGGCAACAAAATCTTCCAAATCCAAAAGAAGTGGATTGCCGGCAAAAGCGGAAAAAGTCTGATAAGGTGAATCGCCATAACCGGTGGGTCCCAAGGGACAGATCTGCCAGATTTTTTGACAGGATTCTTTCAGAAAATCGATAAACTCAAATGCCTCCTTACCCAGGGTACCGATTCCCTGGCGGTTTGGGAGTGAAGTGATGTGCAATAATGTGCTGCCTGCTCTTTCAATCATAATATATCCTGTCGTTCTCAACTCCTATGAAACACAACCGTAATTACTTTCTTTACAAGCACATAAAATTTTATGCTTTCATGCTTCAAAAATGGATTATACTCCTATTCGGGATAGAT
>JAUSOT010000084.1 GCA_030656075.1 Candidatus Cloacimonadales bacterium | reverse complement strand
CCTAATTCTTTTTTTTAACTCTTCGTTTGATAAGTGTTTTTTTATTTTTATTCGTTTCATATTTACCTCGAGGAAGAAAATATTAGACGAGTATTTTATGTCAATTCATTTTCGTATTATTGATAGCGGTTTGGTATTAGTACACAAACAATAATATTTAACAAAGTTGTTTTGCCAGATCCATTTTCAGCGATGATTACTTTTACAATATTTTTGAATTCTAAAGTTAGGTCATATTTATTAAATAACCCATATATAGAAATTTTTTTTAAATTACTTCTATTCATCATTCCTCCTGTTTAAATTATCAACTTCATTTTTAACAATATTTTTAGATCTTCTCGTCACACTAAAATTCAATTTCTCCGATGCGTAGATTTGCTGCTCATCATTTCAATAACAAACACTTCTTCACAGCTTTGGTTTTGCCGTTTATTCACCTATCAATTCCCGCTCTTCATTTGCCAAATAATTCTTCTTTGAAACCACTTTCTTGCCGCTTTCTTTTTCCAGTTGCTTTCGGGCAACACCTGCCACATTCCCACCATTTTTAGCCGCTTTTCTCAAATCTGGAAAACATTGCGCATCCCTATTGCGAGTGATCTCGGTCGTGGAAGCTTCACCAAGCATCGAAAAGATCAGTTCCAGGTCGTTCATGTGGTCTCGCAGATTTTCTCTTTTCAATCCTTTCAAATCTTTATATTCAGATGGTGTGATGCCGAAAGCAGCTTTGGAAATTTCAGCTGTGAGAATTGCATAATCTCGTTGGGATTCGGCTCCTCTTTCATACCATTCGTCTGTGAGTTCTTCGCGAATGGCAATGCCGCGCATTCTCTTTTCAATCCAACTATCAGAATAACCTTTGGCTTTGTAGAGCGCTCTTGTCCTTTTAGTTGCCAATTCCGGGTCTTCAATTTCCTGAACTCGTTCATAGCCAACACGAGCCAGCCAGCGTTTGAACGGTTCTGCTTTGGGTGATGGAATGGTTTGGATGATGCGGAAAATTCCTTCCGTGTTGGCGCAGTTTATTTTTTGAATGCCGCCTGTAGTATGGATTTCAAGGGGGGTGGCAATTTGCCCCCACCCTTTTGCAAGCTCTGGATCTCTTCTTCTCATATCTTTGATGTAGCCTTTTGGTTGTACTGAATCGGCAAGAACATAAACAACATCTTCAATCACAAACCACCATTCGTTGTTATGGATAGTTTTTCTTACTTCTTTACCCTTAAAAACAGCAATTCTCGTTTCCATAAATTAACTCCTCAATGACGCTTTTTCGAAAATCGAATTGAAAAAGAATCAGTCAAGGTTTTCATCCTACTTCAACAACAGACACTTCTTCACAGCCCTGGTTTTGCCGTTTACGTTCATTTGATAGAAATAGATTCCAGAAGCGACATTTTTTTCCGATTCATCAATGCCATTCCAAATAATAGAGTGTTGACCCTCTGCCAATCGATCTCTGACTAATTGTTTTACTTTCTGTCCTTTCAGGTTGTATATTGCAATATCTACTTGGCTTTCTTCAGGAATTGAAAAAGAGATTGTTGTCGTTGGATTGAAAGGATTGGGATAAGCCCTGATTGAGTAGGGGAGATCCGGCAGATTTATTTCATCATCGGCAGCCCCGACATAATCAGAAAGGTCGATTTTCTGGATGTAGTGATTTCGTTCATATTCGCCTTCCATGAATTTGATACCGGTAGTTAATATCAGATAAGCATTTTCACCAGAAAATTCAATATCACCAATATTCTCCATATACAGCCTGTTCATCATCACTTCTTCAAATTCAGCAATTAGTTGATTTCCAGCTTCATCATAAGCAGTGTATGAAAATTGGACATTATAACCCAGCAGCAGGCTCTGGATAAAGAAAAAGAATTTTTCACTTTTGTGATATGAGGAGATAGATTGAAGATTAGGATTGTAGGATGTAAAACTGAAGCTGTTTTCTTCAATAAAATTATGATCATAATCATATTGATGAACATTAATTGAATCTGGATAATTGAAACCGGTAAGATATAAATATTCTTCCTCAAAGAAAGGCGTGAAAGACCAGTAATCAGCTTGATCTATTACCCAGGGATTTATCCACATCAGATTGCCATCTTTAAAATAATGCAACTTTTCCTCGAAAGGAGGACCACTCCTGGTCATTACAAAGTACTCATCTTCTTTTCCAGCGATCTGTAAAAAATTATTTTCATACGCCAAGATCATGCCTTCTTCGAAAGTTCCATCTTCATATAGTTTAATATAATGAACTTGATCTCCATCTTTATAGAACAGATTATTTCCTTTCACAAAAATACTTCCAAAAAAGTTTACAAAACCAACATCTAACACAACTGCATCATCCCAGACTAACCCGTTTTCATCAAAGTAGTTGATCTCGATTATTCTATCCGTCCAGTTTTCTAAATATGTTGCAGTATAGAATAGATAGCCATTATAGAAAGGAGCTACGCCATAATCTACATGATAACCATCCGTAAGCGTAAACTGTTCTGGAGTGCTCCAATGCGGATTACCGGAATAGTCGTAAGCATTTATCGAAACAGTGTTTTCGAATCCTTCATCATAACCAACATCATAACAGTAGATAACGTTATCAGATAGGACAAAGTTATTTTCATTTTCGATCAGGACAATTCCATTTTTTTCATATTGCGGCTCCCCGGCTTCGTTAAAAAGCTGAGTCATGATGGAATTTCGGACACCGGAACACCAATAGGCAGCGAGACCTTCTGGTCGTTTTTTTAATTTGGGTTCAATTATTTCAGCTTCGATTTCTCTAATCGTATATAGCTCGGATGTATCGTCCTGGTATCTTAAAGTTGAAACCGATTTTGTCTCTTCATATACATTTCCGATAAAACAGAAACCATCATTTATGTAATACGCATTATTGAACCAGGGATTATAAACACTATCCGGAATGAAATAGATCGGATCACTTGCACCAGATTCATCAAGAGTTTGAAGGTAATTTTGATATTCATTATTTTCGTATCCCGAAACGCAAATGAAATCCTGATCCTGATCATAAGCTTGTATATATGCCGAACTTAAAGTGGCAATTGTAACATCAGTTAAGGTGTTCCCATTAAAATCACATTTCAGCAGTCTAAGATGTTCATTATATTCATTACTCAGGCAATAGAAATAAGTATCACTTTCAAAGATATATTCGAAATAATACTGACCGGTAGAGCATAAAATTATTGGATCATCACCTGAGACAGAATTTCCCATCAGATCAAATTGCCACATTCTCAATTCAGATTCATTATTATCATTGTAGATGATATAGAAATTGTCGTTCATGAATTTTCCCGAGTAATGATTTGTAAAAGAATAGGGCTCAGACTGGAAGGTCAAGTTTCCTGTTTCGTCAAATATCAAGTAATATAGTTCTCCGGAACACCTGAGAAAAACGTATAACTGATTATTAATAAATTCTTTAAGAACAATATCATAATTTGACGATTGATTTGGGAGTTCAAGTATATTCAGGTCATCCCAGATTACATTACCCAGATCATCAACGTATATACCGAATAAATAGCTGATAGAATTTACATCATCTATTCTAAGATTAATGATTCCGCCATTTTCCAAAGGTAGGAAATCGTTATAATAATCATCGAACTCGGTTTCCCATAAGATTGTGCCGGTGTCGGTAATTTTATATAGTTTCCTTCCATAAATCTCTTCTGAATATACATCGATAAAACAGCAGTTATTTGTAGATTTAATTACTCCTGTTTCACACATGAATTCCACACTTTCATCTACTGTTAGCGGATCAGTCCAGAGTGGAACACCAGCATAATCTGTTTTCTGCAGTTTTATTTTACGCATTCCTTCATCAAGTTCGACCCAGGTAATAAGGATATTATTTGCATCCGTTTTTATCGAATGCGAAACATAAATAAAATTTCCTTCATATACTGGAGAACCATTCTCCCAACATACATTTGCGGATAGAATTGCTGCTGCAAATATTATCAGTAAACACATAAGATTTTTTTTCAACTTTCCTCCTTCTAATGGTCATTAAGTTTAATATCGCATTATTTCAATAACAAACATTTTTTCACAGCTTGTGTTTTGCCGTTCACGTTCATCTGGTAGAAATAGATTCCCGATCCGACAGATTGGTTGTTTTCATCGTCACCGTTCCAGGTGATCTGGTGATTTGTAGAATTGGTGATTGGGAGATTTGAGAAGGTTTTCACTTTCTGGCCTTTCAGGTTGTAGATCACAATTTCACAATGTTCGTTTTGTTCGATGCTAAAACTGATTATTGTGGATGGATTGAAAGGATTGGGATAGTTCCCGAGGAGTTCGGTTGTACTTATAAGACTTTCATCTGCTGTAGTGTGCTCGATGGTTACGAAATTAGAAGGTTCGGAGAAATATTCACCGTAAACAGCAATTATGTAATAAGTGTAAGTTCCTGAAGGCAGATATTCATCAAGATAGATGGTTTCCAAAGTTTCCACAATTGCATTGTTATCTCGATATACTAGAAAACCGGTAAGCTCTCTTGTATAATTTGGGACTTCCCATTCCAATAATATATCAGTGTATAAAGAAGTTGCCGTAAGATTCTGAGGTGAGGGAAAAGTTATAACAACTTGCACGATATTTGACGGGCTGGATTCTCCGTCCGGATTGGAATACAAAGCTGTCACAAAGTATTCATATTCTCCTGAATCTAAAAAATCATGAACAGACAGGATAAATGGATCTTCAATTTGAACGATTTGACAATCATCTCTATAAACCGTATAACCATATAATGATCTGGAATTATTGCCAGTTGATGCCGATGTTAGATCAGGCGGTTCCCAGGTTAATTGGACTTCATTAAAATTTACTACTTCTGCCTGAAGATTTTGGGGTGGGGGAAATGCTTGGGAATAAAGGAAACTCATAGTAAGGAATAAAACAAAAAATGCGATTGCTCTCTTCATAATAGACTCCTTAGTTTTTGGTTGAACAAAATAATTTTACCACTACCGCTTCATATAAATCATAGTATCATCCAAAATCATTCCATTTCCAATGAAGCCGATTCAAAAATCGGAAATTAGAAAATTTCAGTCAAGACAAAAAAGATCAGCTAAGCGAATAAGGGAGTAGGGGAATACGGGAATAAGAGAAGAAGCGAAGAAAGGAATTACCACTAAAGCTCAAAGATTTCTTCTTATTCTCAACTTTAATATCCAATATCGAATACGGAATTTCGAAAGATGAAGTAAAAAATGTAGAGACACAAAATCTTGCGTCTGGCTTTGCAATCACCGTTCTCGACTCGTTTCTTCGGGAAAGAAGAGCAGCAAGTTTACCGAATTAGCAAGTCGAGTCCGCTCTCCAATTCACCAATGACCAATGACAAGTTCACCAATAATTCTACATCTCATCACATAGCTCCGGCTGTGTGACGCAGAAATTTGTAGCTCCGGCTACAGGGAATAATAATGGCAGAGAGAACTGCGAAAATGAACCTGGCGGAGCAGAATTTATGCACCAAGAAAGAAAATTTCAGGATTTCAAAATATTAGACGGCTGAGATTGCTTCGTTTGATATGCAGGAAGAATTCTCGCAAAGACACTACAGAGGAATAACCAATGACCGACTTCGTTTTGACTACGCCGTGGGAGGCCAATTACCAATTTACCAATGACCAATTCTTCTTGCTTATCTACGTTTCCCCTGATTAGGGGAACTGCAAGGGGTTTACTGTATCGGTGCCAACAGCCTGGAAACCTTCACTGCCAGTTTGAACCAGAAAGGTCGTTTTTTATAATCTCCGGCGCCGACCAGGTAGCTGTTTTCCAGGTCTTCCTGCATCATTTCTTCCACCAAAACTGCAAAATCTTTGTCCGCAAACAGTATATTTATTTCGAAATTTATGCTAAAGGAACGGTTATCCAGATTGGCTGTGCCGATCACTGCTTGATCCTCGTCGATGAGCATCGCTTTCTGGTGTAAAAAACCTTTATGATAGCGATAAACTTTCACACCAGCCTTGGTGATCTCTTCCAAAAAAGAAAAAGAAGAGAGATAGGTGAGTAGCAGGTCAGATTTTTGCGGGATCATCAAGCGCACATCCACACCACGCATACCGGCCAACTGTAAAGCCATCAAAACCTGCTGATCCGGGACGAAATAAGGACTGATGATCCACAATCTTCGTTTTGCCGAATTGATGGAATGTACAAAAAATATACCACAGGTTTCCTGATCGTCTGCCGGCCCGGAAGCAATTGTCAGCACTTTTTTTTGTCCAGCATTGGATGGCTGCGGTTCCCAGTTCAGATCGGGAATGGAATTGGTAGCCCAAAACCAGTCGGAAATGAATGGAAGCTGAATGCACTGCACAGCAGGTCCTTCGATCTGCACATGTGTATCGCGCCAGAATCCGTATCTCGGATTAATTCCCATGTATTTATCAGCTACATTGTGTCCACCCACATAAGCTTTTTTGCCGTCCACCACGACGATCTTGCGATGATTCCTGAAATTCAGTCGCAGTTGATAGCTGAATCTTTTCCTGGTGCGAAAACTGAAGATCTTCACACCTTTTTCCCGCAGGTCATGGATATAACTTTTGGGCAGTAAATGGCATCCGATCTCATCGTAAAGAAAAAAGATTCGTACACCTTCATAGACTTTGCGGATGATCAACTCTTTCAATCTTCGTCCCAAATTGTCATCCATCACCATGTAAAATTGAATGAGAATGTAATCTTTCGCTTCTGCCATTCCGGCAAAAATTGCCTCGAAAGTAGCCTCTCCATTGATCAGGAGTTTAGCATCATTACCCAAAGTGAAAGGCATTTTCGAAAGATTTTCCAAGACTTTATAATAGGAACTTTCATTCTTGTAGATTAGCTTTTTTTCTACCAACTTTTCGAACAGCGTTTCTGCCAGGTGATTCAATTTGAGATCTCCGGTTCGTCGGGCATTCACATAACCATGAAATTTCCGGTCGCCAAAGATTAGATAGAGCGGCAAGGCAATGTAGGGAATCGTAAGTAGAGAAATTGACCAGGCAATGGAACCCTGAGCCGTTCTGCCGCGCCAGATCGCATTCAAACTGGCGATGATGCCCAGTACCTGGAAGACAATGACCAGGACGAACCAGAATGAACTTAAAACCTCCAGCATTATAACGCCTTAAAAAATTGTGCAACTTGGTACATATTGCATCCGTTCATGCTTCCGGATTCCGGTTCATTCTTTGCAGAATCTGATCGTATAGCATGGAAATCGTGATGGAATAGGGAATATTGCGCTTGGCATGTTGAGCAATTGTATAAGCCTCAATCACTCTTTCATGTCCCAGATAAATCTTGATAAGTTCAATATAGCTTCCCGAGTCGAGCGGCGCCATTTTAATGCTTTTTAGAAGCAGATCGATGGCTTGGTTGGTCTTGCCGATCTTCTCGCAGGCTAAACCAAAATTCTTGTAAAAATGAGCAGTATTAACTTTTAATTTGTCCGCATTCTGAAATTCAATATAAGCTTTCAGCCAGTTTTTAAGATTGAAATAGGTTAAACCTCTCAAATAAAATATCGAGCCTTTTTTGCCGAAATTGTTTTCTGCAATATCGAGATAGTGGATCGTTTTATCAAATTCAAGGCGGGTGTAATGCAGTTCAGCCAGGAAAATATAAGGCATTTCAGAAGATATACTATAATTAAGACTGAACATAGTTTCCAGAGTTTCAATAGCTTCATCCGGCTGGTTCAGCTTGGAAAGCGCAAATGCTTTATTATAGAATAATTCCGGAAAATCATCCTGCAGTTGATCGTAATAGCTGAAAGCAAGTTTATATTCATTCAAAGCCAAAAAACAGTTCCCAATGCGGTAAAGAATAGCATTTCGATGCGGAGAAATTGGCAGGGCTTTTTGATATTCCGCAATTGCTTTGCGGAAAAGCCTTTTCGATTGATAGAGATCGGCCAGGGTTGTCAGCAATTTAGCATTTCCGGGATTTGCTTCGATCTCCGTTCGTAAAATATTTCGGGCTTGCAGCCAGTTATGCTTCATTTCATATTTCACCTGCCAGAGAATATTATCAATCTTATCCATTTTTCATTTGCCCCAGATATAAATTCTTTATCAATTCAAAAATATCGTCCGGATCGAAACAGTGATTGATGTAATTTCTTACTTTGGCGCCACCTCGAAAACCTTTTGTGTAATTTGCGAAATGCGATCTTAATTCTATGATTGCACGTTCAGCTCCTTTTTCCTGCCAGGTCAGGTCAATATGTTTTCTAATTAACCTGGTTTTTTCTTCAGGATCAACGTCTGTTAGTTCACCGGTTTCCAAATATGTTTTTATAGTTCGGAAGAGCCACGGATTTCCCAAAATTCCTCTGCCGATCATGATGGAATCGCATCCTGTCTGTTCGAACATCTGCTTTGCCGAATCGATGTCTTTGATGTCTCCATTGCCGATAACCGGAATTTTGACTGATTTCTTCAATTCTGTTATCAACTGCCAGTCGCTTTGGCCGGCAAACATCTGGCTGCGGGTGCGGGGATGCAGACAGATCATATCTGCTCCGGCCTGCTCCATTCGTTTACCAAAATCGACCGCATTAATGCTGAATTTATTCCAGCCTGCTCTGATCTTCACAGAAAGCGGAATGTCCGCTTTTTCGATTACACGCTTCACCGCCTGCACTATTTTTTCTGCTTCTTCAGGATTTTGCATCAAAGCGGAACCGGCTCCTTTTTTTATTACTTTCTTCATCGGGCAGCCCATGTTGATGTCCAGAATATCGGGATTTTCCTGCAAAGCAATTTCAGCTCCTTTCTGCATAATCTCAGCTTCCGCACCGAAAAGTTGGATGGCAAACGGTCGCTGAATTTCGTCAAATTGGGCGTAAGCCAGGCTCTTCTCACGATTAAAGATCAAACCATCTGCACTGATCATTTCACTGACGACAACATCAGCGCCACATTCCTTGCAGATCGTTCGGAAAGCATTATCGGTGAAGCCGGCCAGAGGAGCTAACCAGAGTTTATGCCGGGTAAATCGGGCAATTTTATCTGGCATTCTTCAGGTGGAAAATCAGGATTCCTGCCGCCACGGCTACATTCAAAGATTCAATTTTTGAAGAGATAGGAATATGTACATTATGATCGGAAATTTCCAGGATTTCTTCAGAGATTCCCTGAGCTTCCGAACCCAGAACCAGGATTTTATTTCCTTCAGGAATTTTGAAATCATAGATATTCTGAGAATGTGTGAGACTGGTTGAAATAATTTTAGCATCCTGGTTTTTCAACCACTCATGAGTTTGAATTTCGTGGGGAACAGAAAAAACCGAACCCAGCGAAGCGCGGATCACTTTTGGATTGTAAACTTCGCAGCAATCCGGAGAAAGAACAAGGCCGTCGATATCAGCCGCAGCAGCAGTTCGGAAGATCGTTCCCAGATTGCCCGGTTCACTGATGTCATCTAAGTATAAGAGGAATTTCTTTTCGATGATTGGTTTTGGTTTGATGGGAACTAAAGCTGCGATATTTTGCGGATGCAGTGTGGAAGTGAGTTTCTCCATTTGCCAGTTTTCAACTTCGAAAATCCGGCTGTCAAAGTGGGGAAGAGTATTGATAATTTCAGGTGAAGACGTGAAGATTTCTTCGATCTCAATTCCGTTTTGTATCAGTTGTTCGATCAGTCGAAATCCTTCCACGATCACTTTTTGTTCCCGAAATTTCTTCTGGTTGAGTTTCACCAGTTCTTTCAGGTGAGCTTTGGAAATAATGTTCATAAAATCAGTTTGCAGTTTAATTAACTTCGCTGTACATAGCTTTGATTTTATCGAAATCAACCTCGTCGATCTGTTCCGGTTTCATATATTTCAGAGCATATTCCATATATAATTCGCTATCGATAAGCAGGTTAAGCAGTTTGGCATCGATATCTCTATCCTTAGCCATAAAACCAAGGATTTTGAAAGTTTCGGAAAGTTTTTTGCCGAGCTTGTAAGGTCTGTCCGAAGCAGTGAGAGCTTCGTAAACATCTGCCACAGCAATGATGCGAGCCTGCAATGGCAGTTGATCTTCGGTAAGTTCGTTGGGATAACCTCTGCCGTTTAATTTCTCATGATGGGCGCTGGCATAAAGCGGTACATTTTTAAATTTCCTGGGAAAGGTCAGCTCATTCAGCATTTCATACGAAACCTGGGCATGATCACGCATTTTCAAAATTTCTTCCCAAAGTAGAGTTCCATGACGAATGCTGAGATTACGATGTTCGTCTTCTGTGATCAAGAAATATTCTTTGTCACCGGATTTATAGCGAAAAGCAAAAATTTCTTTAAGCAGAGCAAGATCTTCATCCCTCATGAATTCACCACCGGTATTGCACTTTGCCACGAATTTACGATAGGTTTCAACTTTTTTCAAAATCGCCGGCAAGTCTTCCTTATTGTCATTTCTCTCGCCCAATATGTCATTCTCGATGACTTTCTCCACCAGATCAAATCGCAAATTTACCAGTTCTAATCTATCGATTATCGTTTCCAGTTTCTTACCTTTATCCTGCACGTAAACAGGAGTTGTGATCTTGCCCACATCGTGCATCCATCCTGCCAGGCTGATTTCCTGCAGTTCATCATCGGAAAAATGGATATCAGGATAGTATTTTTTATCATTCTGAATTTCCTTGGAAAGCATTTCCGAAAGCGTGGCAACCCGGTTGATGTGACCACCGGTATTTTTGGATTTACGGTCGATCGCTGTAGCAATACTTTTGATGAATTGATATAAAAGATTTTCCAAACTATCGATCAGCTTTTTATTGGAAAGTGCAATAGCTGCCTGGGATGCCAGGGATGATAGCATCATTATATTTCGATTCGAAAAAGCGATCACTTCTCCTCTCTCATTCAAAGCATTAATCAACTGCACAACTCCTAAAACTACATTCTCATGGTTCTTGAGCGGAATTGCAGCCATGGAGACGGAACGATAATCGTTATTGCTGTCATATTTCTTTGTGCCGCTCGCATCGAACAGGTCCTGGTTATAAACATCCTGAATACTCAGCGGTTCGCCTGTATGGGTTACGTAGGAAACAAAATTCGTCATTCGTTTCTCACCATTTTCATCATAAAGCGGAACTGAAGGCCATTTAGAAGTATCAGCAACACCCAGGTGCAGTTTTTTTGAAAGGGTACAGATCACTTTGAAATCGAGAGATTTCTGATCGTCGGAAACTGTATAGATAGTCCCAGCATCAGCATTAGTGAAAAACATGCCTTCATCAAGAATGATCCTGAAAAATTTACTAATGTTTTTTTCGGCAGAAAGGGCGATACCAACATTTCTTAATCTTTTCAGGGATTCAGCCAATTTTTTTACTGTGCTCATATTCCCCCTTCCGTCATAAAATTTGACATTTTTCATATATTCAAATCTTTGGATATGTCTTTATTCGATGTATATTGTGTCAATAATTTTAGTTGTTAAAGAGGATTTTGTGATAGAATCAATTTTACTGACAGCCGGAAAATCCAGCCGGATGGGGCAGGATAAAGCACTTTTAAAGATTGGTGAGATATCTGTCATCGAACGGATTTTGCGCGAACTAATTCCTGTTTCGGAATCGATTATCATAGTCTTTGGCGAGAACTATGAATTGCTGAAAGATCATCTTCTAAGCTCCTTTTTGCAATTGGATAATGTACATTTTGCTGTGAATAAAAAAGCGCATTTAGGAATGTTTTCATCGATCAGAACCGGTTTCATCTTTGTATCAGGAAAGAATCCAGTATTGCTGCAGATGATAGATCAACCTTTTATTCAGAAAGAAACTTATGAAAAATTGATTGAAAGTTTCGATGATAAATATCATATTTTCCAACCTGTGGTTAAAATTGACGGAAAAATGAAAATCGGGCATCCCATCCTTTTTTCACCGGATTTTATTAAAAAAATATTAGCTGAACCAGATGAGGGGAACCTGCGGGATCTGATCAGGAAATTTGATCATAAAAGAAAACTTAGAGAAGTTCTCGATAGAGCGATTTTACAGAATATCAACACTCCCCAAGATTTGGAAAAAATTATTAAGGAATAAAAAATTGGAAACACCTGTTTTTGAAATAATGAAAAAAGCTGTGCAAAATCAGCAGAACGGCATGGCTTTTGTATTGGCTACAGTTGTGGAAGGAATCGAAAAAACTCCCGGCAGATCAGGATTTAAATTGATCAGCTACAAGAATGGAACTTTTGAGGGAACTGTCGGTGGCGGTAAGTTGGAAAGAATGGTTCTGGATAAATGTGTCGAAGTTCATCGATCGAAGAAAAACGCTTTCCTGGAATTTGAACTGACGGAAACTTCCGAAGGCATCGGCATGGTTTGCGGGGGAACTGCGAAAATTTTTCTGGAATATTACTCCCCCACCAAAAAAGCCTATATTTTCGGTGCCGGTCATCTTTGCCGCAGTCTGGTGCCGATTTTAAAATCCATCGGTTTCTACATAATTGTAATAGATAACCGGGAAGAGTTTGCCAATAAAGAACGTATCCCTGCCGCAAATGAAGTCATCACGACTGATTATCTGCAATTCCTGGAAAAATTCGTTCCCGCCGAAAATGATGCAGTCATCATCTTTACTCACGGCCATATTCACGATCATGAAATACTGGATGCTCTTTGTAAAAAAAACGTAAAAGCAAAATATATCGGAATGATCGGTTCCCAAAGCAAAGTGAAGCAGGCTATCAATCAAATAGGAAATTCAAAATATCCGGGAAATCTGATCGACAAAATTTTTGCCCCGATCGGCTTGAATATCGGCAAAACTACCACGCAGGAAATTTCAATTGCCATCGCAGCGGAAGTGCTGGCAGTGTATAATGGAGTAGAGAAAATAGAGTTTTTGAAGGATGTATAATTTGTGAAGTATCTCATTCCCAAGTTTGTCTTGGGAATGTTATAACGTTACGAAGACAAACTTCGTAACGAGTTTAAGAGGAGTTAATTATGTTATTTATCGAAAATCTTATCAAACAGATACCGTATTTGGATTCACCGATCATGCTGAAGATAATGAAATCAATTCTTTTCATTGTCATTTTGTGGTTGATCAAACTGATCATGAATAATGTAGTTCTGAAGCGGATCAAAGATTTGAAAACACATTACCAATGGCGGAAAATATCGAATACGGTTATCGTGATAATCGGATTTGTCATTGTAGGACGTGTCTGGTATGAGGGTGTTCAGTCGATTGCCACATATTTGGGATTAGTTTCAGCCGGTATTGCAATTGCCCTTAAAGACCTCATAGCAAATTTCGCCGGTTGGATTTATATCCTTTCCCGCAAACCGTTTGAAGTCGGTGAACGAATCCAGCTTGGTAAACATGCCGGAGATGTGATCGATATCAGTGTTTTTGATATATCTCTGCTGGAAATCGGGAACTGGGTCGAGGCAGATCAAAGTACAGGCCGGATCGTGAACATTCCCAATGGGAAGATATTCACCGAAGATCTATCGAATTATGATAAAGGATTCAAATTCATCTGGAATGAGATTAGAGTGTTGATCACATTCGAAAGCAACTGGCAGAAAGCTAAGCAGATTCTTTTGGACATTGCCGATACAAAGGGCGAACATATCACTGCGGCGATTGAAAGACAAATCAAACGCGCTGCCCGTAAATATATGATCTATTACAAAAACCTGACACCGATCGTTTATACGGATGTAAAAGACAGTGGTATTCAACTCACGATTCGACATCTGAGTGAAACCCGTAAACGCAGGGGAGATACGCAGGCAATCTGGGAAGATATTCTGTTGGAATTTGCCAAACATGACGATATCGACCTGGCTTATCCGACAACAAGATTCTATAAATTGGGTGAATAACCTTGCCATCGCTTCTTTCAATGATTCTTTCTCTTGGCAATATCAAGGTTGGGAATCGGTATTTTGCAAGAGACCTTGGCAGGGTCAAGCTGGAAGATTTTTTTTGAAAGAGACCCAGACAAGGTTCAGCAAGAAGAGAAACTGCAAGTAATCCTGGTTGATGTCCCGACTGAAGCCGGGGCGATCAGCTAACCTTGCGAAGGTTTTCGAACTTCTTGCTTTCTGACCTTCGCAAGGTTTGAATTGTTCTAACCGTTCGGAAGGTTCTGACACACCCCACAGCTAAAGCTGCACCCCTCTCAAGAGGGGATTCGACCGTTCCGAAGGTGAGATCTACTTACATTAGTGCCAAATGTCCCCTGAGACTGTTACAAATAAATTCGAAAGAAGAGAAAACAGAAAATGAGTTTTCCCTTCCTTCGATTTCTTCGTGCAATCCGTAGATTATTTTCACACTTATTCCTGTCAACTTTCTTG
>JAUSOT010000082.1 GCA_030656075.1 Candidatus Cloacimonadales bacterium | reverse complement strand
CGTTCCCAAAGAGGGCTTTGGGAACGAGAGCGATCGATATTAATGCGATTTTTTTATATTCTTCAAATCCTTCCCGGAAAATCTTCATCGCTTTTTTCAGGTCATTTTCATTTAAAATGTAGGCGATGCGCAATTCATCTTTGCCCAAACCGGGAGTGGCATAAAAACCTTCTGCCGGGGCAAACATCACAGTTTCACCATTTAGTGAATATTCTTCCAGCATCCATTTGGCAAAATCTTCAGCGTCATCCAGCGGCAGTTTGACGATGATGTAAAATGCTCCCTTCGGCATCACGCAGACATTGCCTTCGATCTTTTGCAGTTCCTCGAAAACGATGCGGCGGCGTTTATCATATTCTTGTAAGATAGCTGTAAAATAATCTGCTTCTATATCTATGCAGGCATTGGCAGCCAACTGATCGATGGTGGGAGGACAAAGCCGGGCTTGAGCAAATTTGAGGGCGGCAGCCATTAATTCTTTATTGCGGGATATCAGGCAGCCGATGCGCGCTCCGCAGGCACTGTATCTTTTGGAAATGCTGTCCACCATCACAGCTTTGTCTTCCAAATCGGGAATTTCCAAAATACTGGTGTGAGAATCTCCATCATAAACAAACTCGCGGTAAACTTCATCTGCAATCACATAAAGATGGTGTTTCTTAGCAATTTCAGCTACTCTTTCCAGGTCTTGTTTAGAATACACAGCTCCGGTGGGATTGCCGGGATTGCATAACATAATCGCCCTGGTTTTTTCAGAGATCAAAGCCAGGATTTTATCGTCAGAAGGCAATTTGAATCCTTCTTCAGCATAGGTTGTCAGAGGTTTGATCTTAACGCCGGTCATGGTCGCAAAACCGTTGTAATTGGTATAAAATGGTTCCGGGATGATAATCTCATCGTCGGAATTGCAAGTGACAAGCATGGCAAAAACGATCGCTTCCGAACCAGCAGTGGTGACGATGATATCTTCAACTTTGATATCGATATTGTGCCTGTGATAGTAATTCACCAGGTTTTCCCTGTAAAGGTCTAAACCTTGAGATGGTCCGTAGGCCAGGATTTTATCCTGGTAATTGGCATAAACATCCAGCATTTCTTTGGGTGTTTCGATGTCCGGCTGGCCGATGTTCAGATGATAGATTTTAATGCCTTTCTTTTTGGTAGCGTTGGCAAACGGCATCAACTTTCTGATGGGTGATGCCTGTACACTGATAGCGCGATTTGATAAATTCATCCTAATTTCCTCACTTTATTTTTTATTAAATTTCTTTTTCGACCTCATCCCAACCTTCTCCTATCGAGGAGAAGGAGTTAGACAACAAGTTCCCTCTCCTTTGGGAAGGGTTTAGGGAGGGGCAAGATCATCATATTTTATTCTCTTCTTCTAATTTTTCTAATGCTTCCTGAAACTCGGCTAATTTTGTTTGAATCTCTTCTTTGGTTTTCACGAAAATTGGTTCACCGTAAGATATGCTGATCTTGCAGAAAAAATGTGGCATTCTAAATTTATCCCAGGTTTTAAAAACTTTTTCCGGCTTGATGTCAACTGCTACAGGAACCATGGGAATTTTTGCCAGATAACTGAGATAAGCAACTCCGTCTTTGGCAATTTGAGGAGGCCCTTTTGGACCATCGGGTGTTACACCGAGGGAATTTTCTTTTGCAAATGTAACCATTTTTTTCAGAGCCGCCATTCCCTTCCTGCCGGAAGAACCACGAGCTGTTTTATAACCTAAAACACTAGCCGGACCGGCGATCAGTTCTCCATCCCTGGAAGCGGAAACTAAAATGGCAATTCCGCTGAATTTGTGCTTCAGCATCAATGGAACCATATTTCTGTGCCAGAATGTGAAGATCACATTTCCTGAGGGTACCGGAGTTCTGATATTGAATTTTATCGTAAGCCCGATGAGCAGCACATAAGCGGCTGCCAGGTATTTTTCCAGAAATAAAAGGAATCTATTCATGTGACACAACCCCTCTGCCTATCGGCATCTCCCCTTCACAGGGGAGAACTTTGGAGTCGTAAATTCCTTTCTTCCTCATTTTCCCCCTGTCAAGGGGGACACAGGGGGTTAGCTTCATTCAATCATCTCCAGTGAGTTTCCCGTCAATAGTTCTTCAATGATATTGCTGACTTCATTACTGACGGATTTGCTGCCTAAAATCTCATGCAGCTTCCGTAGATCATCCATAATTTGCTTGTATTCCGATTCGGAATGCAGGATATTTTTCATTTTTTCCGCAATATTTACTGCATTCACTTCAGACTGGATCAGTTCCGGAACGACGCATTTATCAAGCACAATATTCGGCAATCCGATCCGGTCGATTTTAATGAAACGCTTTCCCAGTTGATAGGAGATTTTACTGGTTTTGTAAACGATGATAAACGGTGTTCCAATAAAAGCCGTTTCGATGGTTGCCGTGCCGGAAGTTACAACAAGCAAATCACAATGTTTCATCATTTCATAGCGGTCGGAATCTATGATTACCGGATTCGGGTTTTTAGCATTTTGCAATATTTTTGAGAATATTTTATCCGAAACGGAATTGGCTTTGGAAATGAGAAATTCATGTTTTTCAGGATCGAAATCTTTGATCGTCTGCAGATAAATGGGCAGCATTTTTTT
Source organism: Candidatus Cloacimonadales bacterium (assembly GCA_030656075.1). Taxonomy (GTDB): domain Bacteria; phylum Cloacimonadota; class Cloacimonadia; order Cloacimonadales; family TCS61; genus B137-G9. The sequence goes on along the minus strand of JAUSOT010000082.1, from coordinate 1,956 downwards.
GATTTCATTATCCCTACTTCCTGGTAGAAAACCCAACCAGGTTTTATTCACATCCAGTTCATGTTTTTCAGCAAACTGCTTTTTGTCAAATTTGATTTTGATTTCTTCTGCGATTGGATGCCCTACATAGCTTGCTTTCACACCATGTTTTTTGAAATATTTTTCTTCAAATGGCAGAATGAAAGCAACATGGTTTGTATTTTTTTTCATTTTGAAAATGCGATTATATTTCCAGGCCCAGAACTGTGGTGAAATGAAATATAAAACCGGTATTTTCATATTCGAAGCCATTTTAGCAATTCTCATATTCAGACCGGGGTAATCAACCAGCACAACCAGATCGGGAGGATTTTTCAGAAATGAATTCCGAATGGATTTTTCCACTTTCAGGAAAAAAGAAATATGCTTTAATACTTCCCAGAAACCCATCACGGAAAAGCGCGCGAAAGGGAAAAGCGAATGAAATCCGTAAAGCTGCATTCCGAGGCCGCCGATACCATAATTCTGCCAATCTGGCTGCCGCTTCGTCAGTTCCTGCAATACCAGCGAAGCATGCAGATCGCCGGAATTTTCTCCAGCCAGCCAAAAAATTCTTTTGCTCATTTTCTCCTTGAATTACACAACATTTTTTCCTTATTCTCCCCCTTCATAAGGGGGAATTATAGGGGGTTTGCTATAGCCAGTCTTAGAGCATTTTTTTTGACAAAACAAAACTAATACTCAATCCACAAAACCCCTCTTCCACCACCAATAATTGATAATTTTTATTCTGAAGATTTTTGCTAAATCTTATCCGTTCAAATTTTGGTGCGGATTTCTCCGCTTATTTTCCTTACTTCCCCAATGCTTCTTTCATAATATTTATCTTCTTCCTTATTCTCCCCCTGTCAAGGGGGACAAAGGGGGTTAAAGAAATCATTTATCCACCTAATTTTCTCATGCCATCCCCCGGCTACGATCGGGGATCTCAGATTCCCGCTTTCGCGAGAATGACATAATTTACAAATCCTTGAACAAGTCTTCAATACTTTTCAACTTTTCGTGGTCAAGGCTGAAATTCACATAATTGCCTAAATTATCCAGAATGATCAGTGCGTTCACATCAGCATCTTTACTTTCCATACTGGATAAACGCTTGGCAAAAGCAATGTTGACTTCATGGACATCATCATAAATTTTCATTAAATTCTGTAATTTCCAATCTGCCGGCAATCCTTGTTTATGTTTAAAATATTCCTGCACCAGGTACATGCTCATGGCACGGTAAAGCGTTTCTTGTGGGCTGGCAAAAGGCAGATGAAAACGAGCCATTGGTTTCAGTTTGGAGAGAATGGGACATCCGCTGACTGACATTATTATGCCAATCATAGAACTGACGCCTTTTTGCACAGAAGTTTGTTTACTGTAAATGCGTTCAGGAGTTTCCAGGGTTATCTCACATTCATCAAAGGAATTGGCTTCTCTGAAAAATTCCATGATGGGATGAAGATTAGCAGCGGCTGGACAGTTTTTAAAGGCAGATTCTTTCAGCGTGCAGTCCGGGCATTGGTGAAATCCCAATTCAGTCCATTTGGGCAGATCGCCCTGCCAGTCATTCAGATATTTCAGGGATTCAGCTTCCAGACTTATCTGAAATTCTTTTTCGATGCCGGAAGGAAACTTGAATTTATAATTGAATTCTAAAATTTCATTACTCAAAAAAACCTCCGAGTTATTTTAAAAAATTCTCATGAAAAAGCAAATCAACATTGCATGTTAATGTCAATATTATATTTGCCTCATCCCCAATGAAATATTCAGCAAGCTGAATTTCACGGGGTAAACCGACTTCATCCCGAAAGCCTTCAAGACCACCTTCTCCAAGGGAGAAGGACAAATGCTTTCGATACAAAAAAAAACTTCACCCTCTCCTCTGGGGAGGGCAGGGCGGGGCAGAAATTAATTATAAATCTCATA
>JAUSOT010000261.1 GCA_030656075.1 Candidatus Cloacimonadales bacterium | reverse complement strand
GATTAAAGATCTACACGCCAGTATCAATGGCAAAGAAATATTAAAAGGATTAAGTTTGTCGGTTAAACCCGGCGAAATTCACGCCATCATGGGCCCGAATGGTTCTGGTAAATCAACACTTGCTTCTGTTATTACCGGTAATCCTACATTTGAAGTGACTCATGGGAAAGTGGAGTTGGAAGGAAAGGATTTATTGGAGATGGCTCCTGAAGCGCGTGCCAACGAGGGGATTTTCCTGAGTTTTCAATATCCGGTTGAAATTCCCGGCGTAAGCATGGTGAATTTTATGCGTACCGCCATCAACGAACAACGCAAGTACAGAAACCAATCTCCTTTATCAGCTACAGATTTTTTGCGTATTATGCGTGAAAAGAAAGAGCTCGTGGAGATGGCCAGTCAGCTTACCAATCGCTCGGTGAACGAGGGATTCTCGGGAGGAGAGAAGAAGAAAAATGAGATTTTTCAGATGGCGATGCTCGAACCGAAATTGGCTATTCTGGATGAAACTGATTCCGGTTTAGACATAGATGCACTGCGTGTAGTGGCTCATGGGGTGAATAAACTCAAATCATCCGAGAATGCGACTATTGTAATTACCCACTATCAACGTTTGCTTGATTACATCATTCCTGATTTCGTGCACGTGTTGTACGATGGAAGAATTGTGAAATCGGGGGGAAAGGAACTTGCTCATGAGCTCGAAGCAAAAGGTTACGATTGGATCAAACAGGAGGTGGAAGCCTAATGGAAACCAAAATTGCTAACATGGAACAACAATATATCGACATATACAAAATCCATCATGACTTGATAAAAAAGCATGCTGCACCCGTGATGAATCCATTACGCGATGAGGCCTTTGCTAAATTCAAGTCATTAGGATTCCCGACATCAAAGCTGGAAAACTACAAATACACCGATTTAAGTGAGGTATTGTCTCTCGACTACGGACTGAATTTTAATCGCCTTGATTTTCCTTTGGATCCTTATCAAGTCTTTAAATGTGATGTGCCGGGCATTCATTCATTTCTTTATTTTGTGGTGAACGATGGTTTTTATCCCGAATACAGTGAACAGAATGCTGAATTACCGAAAGAGGTTATTATCT
>JAUSOT010000255.1 GCA_030656075.1 Candidatus Cloacimonadales bacterium | reverse complement strand
AAATAATCTACGGATTGCACGAAGAAATCGAAGGAAGGGAAAACTCATTTTCTGTTTTCTCTTCTTTCGAATTTATTTGTAACAGTCTCAGGGGACATTTGGCACTAATGTAAATAGGCAATAACTTAATTGTCTCATCCTTAGAGCCCCTCTCTTGTTTTTGAAGAGAGGGGTTGGGGGTGAGTTCTTGAGGTGAGGTTCCTATGAAATTCAGTTTTTTATATTTACTCTTTGTTCTTTTCCTTTTTTCCTTTCTCCTTTCTCCTTTTCACCTTTCTTCCATTGAAGTCGGCGGACACCTAACCGAAGATACCACCTGGAGTCCTGTTAATAATCCTTATGAAGTTACAGAAATATTGTATGTAGATGCAAGTGTAGCATTAACCATTCTACCCGGAACAGAGATCAAAGTAAGTGGAGCTTCTTGTACAAATTGGGTTGAAAATAGTCAAAACTTCTGGTTAATCAATGGAGATTCAGTAGCTAAAATGTTTTGGGTAGATGGTAGAATAATTGCTGAAGGAACCGAGCAGGACAGTATTCTATTCACCAGATTACAGGATGATCCCGACTTCTATTGGGGTACAATTTACATAACGGAACAAGCAGACATTAGTCGTTTTAAGCAATGTAAATTTGAATTCACGGCTGGCATTGGCCTTGCAGTTGGAAATATTGCATATGGAGCAATTTCAATTTATAATGGTTCCGGAATTATTAATAATTGTTTAATAATCAATAATACCTCAAGCATAATCACTCGTGTTAATGATATCAACAAATTAGAGATTTCAGAGAATATAATTGAGCATGGCTCAAGTCTAAATGATTTTACCTTGCAACTACGACCATTTGAATTTTCAGCGGGTAATTCTGCATATGGATATGAACATGTATTGATTTCAGAAAATGATTTTCAGGATTGTTTTTTGTCTTTTGATTCAAGTAACTTTACAAATAATAATTTAAACAGATCAACAATCTTTATATCCCCAGGGCAAAACAAATCATATATCTCTAATTGTGAATTTATAAATTGTGATGAAGGTATTTCAGGTGGTGGTTCGGCAGATTCCATTTACATAAATAATAATAGATTTTATTGTAATTATGAAGGAATAGATATTGATGAAGCCTATGTGGAGATCAGTGATAATTATTTTGAAGGGTGTGGGTTATCAGGTCCGAGCGAGTATGAATTAATCGGAATAGTTAAAAACAATATTATAACATCTTCGGGTTTAGCAATTTCAGGTAGGTTTGAAGAAATATACAACAATATTTTTTATGATTGTGGTATGGTTAGCAGCGTGATAGGTAGTAGTAATACTTTTTCAAATAATATTATGATAAATAATAATAATTTATGTAATTTGGTAGCTGATACTTCAGTTCATGAGAATAATATACTAATAAATAACGATATTGAGGGTGTTGATATTTTCGGTAACCCCATTTTCCGCAATTGCATAATTGATTTCGAATTAGAGTATCCACTTATTGACGGCGGAGGTAACATCATTGTAGATTCCCTTCAAGCGCAATCTATTTTTGAAGACATTCAGAATGGAGATTTCCATTTGGTACCAGGCAGCATTGCCATCGATGCCGGTTTTGATACACTGGGTTATTATTATCCATTTGATCTGGATTACAACCATAGAATCTGGGATGGAGACGGAAATGGAACTGCCATCATCGACATCGGTCCTTACGAATATGGTGCTCCGGCGTTTGGCGGTATCCAAGGTATTACTTACGATCCAACCAGCGGTGATTTTGTGGATTATGTTCTGATAAAAATAAATAACGAAGCGGGAGAATTTACTTTCTCTGATAGTATCGGAGCGTTTGAATACAAACTTCCCGCTGGAGTTTATGATGTTTATGCAGAGCGGGTCTTTTATGATGATGTATTAGAATATCAGGTCGAAGTGATTGATGGGCAATTCACCGAGCTAGATATTCCAATGACTCAGCCGGTCAGAGTGGAAGAGCACGAAATCCCTCACAACTCATCTCTCATCTCTCACCTCTCGAATTATCCAAATCCGTTTAATCCATCGACAACAATCAGATTTGAAACCACGAATTTACACGAATTGCCACGAATTGAAATTTATAATCTGAAAGGACAAAAAGTGAAGCAGCTTGTCAGCGATCAGCTATCAGCAGATCAGCATTCAGTAGTTTGGAATGGAACTGATGAAAACAATAAGCCAGTTGCATCAGGAATTTATTTCTATCAATTAATTGTTGATAATAAACCTGTGGTAAATAATAAAATGCTTTTATTAAAATAAATGTGAATAAGCGAATAAGGACTAAATTTATGAATGATAGAATAAAACTCTTTTCCATAATAATACTAATAATATCAGTTTTTCCTGTTTTATTGTTTAGCATTCGTGAAGATGTTAGTGGGATATGGAATCTGCCAGAATATATTATTAATAATGACATAAGAGTTCTTTCCAGTGATACTTTGATTATTGAAAATGGAGTGTCAGTAAAATTTAATGGTAACTATCAATTCGAAATTAACGGATCTTTGTTAGTTCTGGGAACTGAAGAATCAAAGGTTCAATTTAAATCTTATCAGGAAGATGAATATTGGAAGGGAATTATGTTTTGTAACTACAATTCATCGATTGACAGTAGTTATGTCCATTATGCCGAAATTAAAAATTGCCTGGACCAAAATGGTGGTGGAATCTCTGTATTGGAGTATTCAAAACTATTAATCGAGAATTCTAAAATATTTGATTGTTCAGCTGCATTCGGTGGCGGAATATATATAAATTATGCTCATCCAACAATACGTAATACTGAGATATGCAGTAATTATGCATCTGATTCTGGTGGTGGAATTTATTCAAATCATTGTAATATAGTTTTAGATAATATTCATGTGCATAATAATGAATCTGTGAATACCGCCGGAGGAGCATTTATAAATTATAATCGACCGATGATCACAAATTGCATAATTGAATTTAATATTACACAAGGTAATGGTGGTGGGATGCTTGTTCGAAATCATTATACAGGTTCTGAAATAAGAGACTGTATTATTCGTAATAACTCAGCAGTAATGCGAGGAGGCGGTTATTATAATGATGATGGTCGTGGTTATGTTTATTCATCAGCCTTTGAAGAAAACACATCTTATTTAGGTGGTGCTTGTTTTATTAGTAATGATGGGAGTTTTTTTACTAATTGCAAATTCAGTAATAATAATTCTGAATTTGGTGGTGCAATTTATATGAGTCACGTCGATTCAAGATTTATTAATTGCCTGTTTAGTTATAACCAATCAAATTTTGGTGGTGCGTTTTATTCAACAAGTCATTCATCAGCCAAAATCATTAATTCTAATTTAGTCTGGAATCATGCAGTTTACAATGGTGGTGGCTATCTTACTATAATTGATGACGGAGTGGAAATATACAATTCAATATTTTATTATAATAATACTGACGAAATACCTGGGAATCAAATCAATATAGGATCACCAACAAGTGAAACCTATATTAAATTCTGTAATATCCAGAACGGGCTGGATGGTATATCCGGTCATCCTGAAATAATGCAACCTCCATTGTATGAAAACAATATAAACTCTCCTCCTCTTTTTGCAGATTCATTAGCAGATTTTTCATTGCTTACAGGTTCCCCATGCATTAATGTTGGGACATTAAATTTGCCAGGGGGCTTAGAGTTACCTGAATTTGACCTTGCCGGAAATCCTAGAATTTATGGAGATTTGGTTGATATGGGCGCATATGAATGGCAAGGTGTGAATATAGATAACTCTCAATTATCCATTGATAATTTTCAACTGAGTAATTATCCTAATCCGTTCAATCCCAGTACAACAATCAATTTTAGCACCGAACAAAACGAACAATACGAACTTTCTATTTATAATATTAAGGGTCAGAAGGTGAAGACTTTTTCAAATCTCCAAATCTCCCAATCACCAAATCACCAAATTACCTGGAACGGCACCGACCAAACCGGAAAACCAGTTTCAAGTGGAATCTATTTCGTGCGATTGAAAGCCGGTGAAATCGAAGCCAGTTGTAAAATGCTCCTGTTGAAATAGTCCTTCGGAATTTCACAGGACAAGTGCTGTTGAAGTAATCATCCAAACGTTTGCCACGAAACAGATTTTTTCCATTGTTGACAAAAAAAGTTACTTTCCAATTCTGATGAAGTATTTGAAGGAGAAGTAATGTATAACGTATATATCGTTTCGGACGGAACCGGAAAAACGGCAGAACTTGCATTGAAATCAGCGCTTACGCAATTTGCCGGGATCGGAGTGATGATCAATCGAAAACCGGGAATAATTAACGAACAGCAGATCGACGAAGTGGTGGAAGAAGCTGAAAAAAACAATGGTTTCATCGTGCATACCCTGGTTTCAGATAAAACCAGAGCACACATGCTGATGCAGGGACGTCTGCATAACGTGGAAACAATCGATATCATGGGTCCGCTGCTTTCCAGGCTTTCTAACCTGCTGGCTGTTTCGCCTTCGCAAAAACCGGGATTGTTTAATCATTTGAATGAAGCCTATTTTCGCCGGGTGGAAACGATGAATTTTGCTTTCAAACATGATGATGGACTCAGAACTGCTGAGATTGGAAAAGCGGAAATCGTCCTGGTGGGAGTATCCCGAACTTTCAAAACACCACTCAGCATTTACCTGGCCTTCAAAGGCTGGTTGGTTGCCAATGTTCCGATCGTTTTTAATATGCCTATCCCGGATGGTTTGCATGAAATGGATCAGAGCAAAGTGTTTTACTTGAACACGAATGCCAAACGCCTGTCAGAACTCAGAAATGTGCGTTCACAGCGATTCGGAGAGCAAACAGGTGAATATTCAACTTATGAATATGTAAGAGGAGAATTGATGTATGGCCGCAGGATTTGCACTAATCATCCCGGTTGGTCAAATATCACGGTCACGAGCAAATCGATAGAAGAAATCGCTTCCGAGATTATCGCACTGATCAGAACCAAGCACCAGGCAGGGCTGGAAATGGATTTGCAGGATCAGGATGACGAAGCATGAGTATTTTATTCCTTACGATTTTAATGAAACTTGTCCTAAGTTCCACAGGAATTTTGGGATAAGTTGGCAGAGCGTGGAGATCAAGTAGAAGAATTTCTATATTTAGAAGTTTCGGAATTCTGCATAATTGAACAAAATTTCAGATACCATTAAAATGGTTGAAATTTTGTAATTCTTATATCTTGATTTTCCACAACTGACCCAGTGAAATAAATTTGATTTCACGGGTTAAAAAAGTTGTGTGCTAAACCACAATAATTCAATTCTTTAGTTCACAGTTTCAGAGAGTGAAAACACCAACAACAACTGCTTCGGCGGTTTCTACTTATATTATGAAGATCATTATCCTAAAAAGCAAAAAGCCCTCCATAAAAGAGGGCTTTATTCTATCAATAAATTTTATTCGGTTATTGCAGCTTGAGCTGCAGCGAGCCGGGCTATCGGCACACGATAGGGTGAACAGCTCACGTAATTCATACCGACTTTGTGGCAGAATTTCACCGATTTCGGTTCGCCGCCGTGTTCACCGCAGATTCCCACCTTCAAATCCGGTCTTGTACTGCGGCCTTTTTTAGTTCCCATTTCCACCAGTTGTCCCACACCTCTTTGATCGAGAACCTGGAAGGGATCTTCTTTCAGGATGCCTTTTTCCAAATAGATGGGCAGGAATTTTCCTACATCATCCCGGCTGTAACCGAAAGTCATCTGGGTGAGGTCGTTGGTTCCAAAACTGAAAAATTCTGCTTTTTCCGCGATTTCATCGGCGGTGAGAGCAGCGCGGGGAATTTCGATCATTGTTCCCACCAGGAAATCGATTCTATCATTTCTTTCTGCAAAGACTTTGTCTATTGTGGAGCGGATTATTTCTTCCTGTAAATTATATTCTTCGACCGTTCCAATCAGTGGAACCATGATCTCAGGTTTGGCTTCGATGCCTTTTGCTTTCAGATTCAGCGCAGCTTCGATGATCGCTCTGGTCTGCATTTCGGTGATTTCCGGGTAGGTATTTCCCAGACGGCAGCCGCGATGTCCCAGCATGGGATTCACTTCGGAAAGCGCTTCCACCCGGCTTTTTATTTCAGCCATCGAAACATTCATTTCGTCCGCCATTTCCTGCTGACCTTTTTCATCGTGCGGCACAAATTCATGCAAAGGAGGATCGAGCAGGCGAACCGTGACCGGCAAACCTTCCATGGCAGTGAATATTCCTTCAAAGTCTTCTCTCTGCATAGGAAGCAGAGCTTTCAAAGCTTCCCGGCGGCCTTTCTCATTTTCTGCCAATATCATTTCCCGTACTGCGATGATGCGGTCACCTTCAAAGAACATGTGCTCCGTTCTGCACAAGCCGATGCCCTGCGCGCCAAAACTTCTGGCAACTTGTGAATCATGCGGTGTGTCTGCGTTGGTGCGGACTTTCATGTTTGTATATTTATCGCAGAGAGTCATTAACTCGGATAAATTACCGCTAACTTCCGGATTTCGAGTATCGACTTTACCTTCATAAACTTCTCCGGTGGAACCATTCAAGGAAATCCAGTCGCCTTCTTTGAATACTTTTCCGTCGGTAGTCAGAGTTCTATCTTTATAATTGATTTTGATTGCTCCGGCTCCGGAAATGCAGCATTTTCCCATTCCCCGTGCCACGACCGCAGCATGGGAAGTCATGCCGCCCCGGGCGGTTAAAATTCCATTGGAAACGTTCATGCCGCGCAAGTCTTCGGGAGAAGTTTCGATGCGCACCAGGATAACATCGTTGTCGTTATGAGCCCATTTCTCTGCTTCATCGGCGAAGAAAACCATTTGTCCGGTAGCAGCGCCGGGAGAAGCCGGTAAACCTTTGGCGATCACAACCGCGTTTTTTATTGCTTCATCATCAAAAACCGGATGCAGAAGCTCATCGAGCTTGTTCGGTTCAACTCTCAGGAGAGCTGTTTTTTCATCTATCATACCTTCATTCATCATATCGACTGCCATTTTCACCATAGCAGTTCCGGTGCGTTTTCCACTTCTGGTTTGCAAAATCCACAATTTCCCATCCTGAATAGTGAATTCAAGATCCTGCATATCTTTGTAATGATCTTCCAGTTTGGTTTCGAGAGTACAAAGTTCTTTGTATAATTCCGGCATCGTTTCTTCCAGAGATGGGAAGTTATTGGCTCGATCAAATTCAGAGACTTTTGCCAGATTCGCCCAGCGTCGGGAACCTTCCAGTGTAATCTGCTGGGGAGTTCTGGTTCCAGCCACAACGTCTTCTCCCTGCGCATCGATCAGGTATTCACCATTAAAAATATTCTCTCCGGTAGCGGCATCACGTGTGAAGGCAACTCCGGTAGCAGAATTATTTCCCATATTTCCATAAACCATTGCCTGCACGTTCACAGCAGTTCCCCAATCTTCCGGGTAGCCGTGCATCTGGCGATAATATTTTGCTCTTTCTGTATTCCAACTGTCAAACACAGCCATGATCGCTCCCCAGAGTTGAATCCAGGGATCTTCCGGGAAATCCTGTCCGGTCATTTCCTTGATCGCAGCTTTGAATTTTTTTACCATTTTTTTCAGATCGTCAGTTTTCAGTTCGGTATCATTGGAAATGCCTTTTTCTTCTTTGATTTCATTGATGATCACTTCCAACGGGTCTTCTTCTTCCTTGGAGGCCGGTTTCATTCCCATCACCACATCGCCGTACATTTGAATGAACCGGCGGTAGGAATCCCAGGCAAAACGGGCATTACCCGATTTTTTAGCCAAGCCTTCCACAGCAGCATCATTCAAACCGAGATTGAGAACAGTGTCCATCATGCCGGGCATGGAAACACGCGCACCGGAACGAACCGAAACCAGGCAGGGATTCTCTTTATCTCCGAACTTGGTTCCCATGATTTTTTCAATATTCCCGATGGCAACTTTGATCTTATCCTGCCATAAGACCACGACTTTGTCTTTTCCCAGCTGGTTATATTCCGTGCAGACTTCCGTAGTGATCGTGAAGCCGGGAGGAACAGGTACACCGACCAGGTTCATCTCCGCCAGGTTCGCGCCTTTACCGCCCAGCAGATTCTTCATGGCTGTTTTGCCTTCGGCTTTGCCATCACCGAAAAGGTAGATTCTCTTTTTCTCCATCTAAACTCCTAAACTATTCATTTTTAAATATTTATAACTTCTCATGTAACCATTTTAAGATCTGGTTCAAAACCCATCATGTCAGATTATCTGTCAATTAAAACAATCGGTTATTTCTTTGAATAGCATTCACTTGAGGCAGGTGGACTGGAAGATTGATGAGCATGCAGCTATCTTCTTGCTTTTCTTTTATTTCGGAAGATATATGTTACATTATTTGGGTATATTCCTATTTCAAAAGCAGGCACTTTTTCACGGCTTCGGTTTTGCCGTTTACATCCAGTTTATAGTAATAAATTCCAGAACTTACAGCTTTTCCCGATTCATCATCTCCATTCCAATTGATTGAATGCTGACCGGCTGATAACTGTTCGCTGACTATCTGTTTAACTTTTTGGCCTTTGATATTGAAAACTGAAAGTTTAACATTACTTACTTCAGGAATTGAAAATGAAATTGTTGTGGAAGGATTGAAGGGATTGGGATAATTTTGATGCAAAATGACTTCAGGAGCTTGAATAATTATATCGTCATCTATTTCTACATATGGTGGAGCTCCGTATTCATAAGCTCCCATATCAATAATTTCGCTTCCATTACAATCACCATCCCAAATACGCAGATTACCCAGTAGATCAAATGGTGGTAAATTCATTCCTGTAGTGTCTGGGATTCCTGCATCAATGCAGGGAGAGAATTCTGTTAGTTCAAAAGGATGTTCTCCGATTCCAACAAATAAAGGATCTTGGTCAATATTTCCTTCCAGCCAATTAACCGTACCATTGCCGTTTACTACAATTCCAGCTTCGCCACCTTGAATGTCGGAATAGGCTATACTAATTGAAGATGGACCCGCATCTTCTCGAAAATATATTTCTTGTGGTTGGTTATTGTATGAAATACAATTTCTCAATGAAGGTGTTGCATAATTCATGCAATAAACTCCACCTCCAAATTGCGCAATATTATTTGTAACTGAAACATTAAATAATCTTAAATTTGTATTATTACAATAAATTCCACCTCCTTTTCCAGAAGCAGAATTATTATTTATCAAGACATTCATTAAAATCGGTGAAGAATCAATATAGCAATTAATCCCAGCGCCATTAATGGCGGAATTACCTGATATTGTCACATTTACTAATGTCGGATTAGAAAACCAACAAAAAATTCCTCCACCATTATCATAAGCAATATTATTGCTAAGCGTTACATTCTCTAAACGGGCATCGGAATTATAACAAAAAACTCCTCCTCCGTCTTCAGTTGAATTCCCATTTGTAATAGTAAGATCTCGAACGTTTGCACTGTCAGCATAGAAAAAACTGATAACTGAATTTGTATCATCTGCGTTCAGGATTGTTTCTATCTCACTTGTTCCTTTCAAAGATAAATAACTTAACATATCTAAAGGAAAGTATTCACCATTAGTTTGCGGACTGTATATTCCGGGAGCAAGAAAAATAGTATTTTGGTTTTCTTCATCAACATAAATTCTGGATAGGGCAAATTGGATCGTTTGAAAAGGATCATTTGCATTCAATCCGGAATTTGCATTATTCCCTGTCGGTGATACATAAACATCTGCATTAATTTGATCTTGAGCACCATTAAGAATATCAAAAGTGAAATTTTCTAATGGATAAGCGTGGTTATTTGTTGGATTTATTACTGTAAATGTATCAACGATCACATTAATGGTATTTTCAGGAGCATGGAAATATATATCCTTGCCGATAGCTCTTTCATTTTGGGAATTATTAGAATAAATACTGCACCTGTTCTCGCTATGGAAGTTTATAATACAATCACTAAGTAAGTAAAAACCTGCTCCTTTGTTGGAAGCAATATTGGCTGTGATTGTTACCTTTTCCAGATCTAAATCTGAATCATAACAATATATTCCACCACCATTTATTGCAGAATTCCCTGATAAAATCACATTCTCTAAAATGAGATCAGAATTAGAACAATCAATACCACCGCCGACATTAGCGTTATTTCCCCTTATCACCATATTTTCCATACTCGGGTTTGAATCATTACAATAAATCCCACCACCTCTACTTGCAGCCGCATTGTTTAATAAAATAATGTTATTTAAGTTGAGATTTGAATTTATACAATATATTCCACCTCCTTTATAAGAAGATGTATTGTTGCAGATCGTTACATCTGTTATATTTGGATTGGATTGATAGCAATAAATGCCACCACCATAATTATTCGCATTTCCATTAGTAATCGTAAACCCGCACAAAACTGCAGTCGAATCTTCTCCACTCTCAAAAGTAACAACACTTCCGTTTTGATTGCCGTCTATTATGGTTTGAGAGATATAGGTTGTATCCTGAGTTGTAAGAAACAGCGATGCGATGGTGATATTCTTGCCATTGTAATTAATATTCTCATAATAAGTTCCAGGCTGTACTAAAACAGTATCACTATCAACTGCTACTCCAATTCCCGCTTGAATTGTCGGTTGATCTGCAGGAATATTAATTATTGTTGCTGATATATGCATCACAAAAACAGAACATAAAATAATCATTAAGTTTTTCATTTTCTTATCCTTTCTCATTATTTCAAAAGCAAACATTTCTTCACAGCTTCAGTTTTGCCATTTACGTTCAACTTATAATAATAAATCCCCGAGCTTACAGCTTTTCCTGATTCATCATCTCCATTCCAATTGATAGAATGCTGACCGGCTGATAGCTGTTCGCTAACAAGCTGTTTAACTTTTTGTCCTGTTATGTTGAAAATTGCCAGTTCAACTTTAGACTTATTTTGGATGGAAAATTCAATGATTGTAGTTGGCTTAAATGGGTTGGGGTAGCTGCCAATAAGTTGTGTTGAAAGAGATAAAATTGAATCATCTATTATGCCTGTTAGATTTACCGTTACATTCCAGATCGTATCGAGTATAAATTCTTCATCAGTAATAATGCATTTTACTTCAAATTCTCCATTTTCTGTAAAATTATAGATGAAAATACTATCAGGATTATTCATATTTTCTTCATTAACGAACCAAGAATATTGTAAATTACTATCAATATCTTCTGCAACAACTTCGAAATTAATCTCTTGCTCTTCAGTTATTACAAAAGACAATTCTTCTGGATAAAAACTGATAATTTCCGGCGGATCATTTACAGCATTTATAGTCAGGTTGAAAGAAGTTTCGCAAGTATCACGTAAATTGCGGTTAACATTGTCATCTGCTATAATAGTTACAAAAGTGTTTCCATTAAGATTTCCCATGGCTGTGATAAATAGAATGCTATCATCAATTTCTACATCTGCTATTTCTTCGTCAATTTCGACAGAATAAATTAAAACATCTCCGTCCGGGTCATCAAAATAATAATTTAGGTTAATT
>JAUSOT010000244.1 GCA_030656075.1 Candidatus Cloacimonadales bacterium | reverse complement strand
TAAATTCACCTTCATATATATCAGAGGGCCAATTCCTGAAAAAATATGGACCAGAATTTGATAATAATGGGCTAGATGAGCCAGGAGAAAAAAGTAAAACTTTATCTTTGTTAGCTAAAGGTTCTATAGCCATTGTTGATGAACTGCAGAGAGCACCAATTATTACTTTTACTTTATCAACATTAACTAATTTATGATACGAATTAACTCCAGCTTGAGGACCACATTGATCATCTTCATAAATTATTTTAATCTTCTTCTTTTGATTTGTATTATTATTCAATTCATTTACAGCTAATTCAAGACCCTGTTTCGCCCATTGCCCATAAACTGCAGCATCACCTGTCAACGGTAGAATTGACCCAATTTTGATCACATTGTCTTTTTTTGAGCACCCAACAAATCCCAAAGAAGAAATAATCATTATTACTGCTATACTTAATACAAACCCCTTTTTCATCATATCCTCCAGATAATTTTCTATTTGAGACTATCTAAATAACTTTAAAAAAAAGTCAAATAATTTATTCCCACTCGATAGTTCCCGGTGGTTTGGTAGTCACATCATAAAGTAAATTCCCAACTCCATCAATCTTTTGAATCAATTTGGAAAGCCTTTCAAATTCGGCAAAATCCATCTCAAAAACACTGGCTGTCATGGCATCGGTGGAGCAAACAGGTCGCATCACGAAAGCCTGTTTCTCATTATGGAAAAGCGGTAAACTCACCACCGGCATTTGCCAGATTTCAGAAATGTGATCGGTTTCGGCTCGCAGAATTGCATCGACTTCCCGCAGTTTATCAATCACTGGTTTTTCCAAGTATAGTTTTTCTAATTTAAGGTCAATTGGTTGATTGCAGAATACAATACGGTTAACCGACTGAACTTTATTAATCGTTTTGGATGCTGCTGTTTTCAACACTTTCCAATTCGGTTTAATTCCGTCCTTGAACCAAACCACGGCCGGATGATGATAAGTTCGGAAATCACCTTGAACACCCACACTTTTGATGGGAAGTATCTTTCCTGCCAAACCAAATTCAGCCAGGATCTCATTTAATTTATCATTATCGATTAGATAATCATCAGTCGGAAAATCTATGTCGGAACAGATGACTCGAATTGCCAATCCCGGACCGGGAAAAGGATGACGGTGAACCAGTTTATGCGGCAATCCCAATTCTTCACCCAGTTTGCGAACTTCGTCTTTGTACAATTCTTTGATCGGCTCGATAATTCTGCCTGCTTCGATCAATTTTTCGATCTCACTCACGCGGTTGTGATGAGTTTTAATTTTTGCAGCTTTATCCGTGGAGCCGCTCTCAATTGTATCAGGATAGATGGTGCCCTGCACCAGCATCAATACTTCTTTTTCTTCCAATCTATTCAATTCTTCGTTAGCAATATCCACAAACAATTTTCCAATGATCAAGCGCTTGGCTTCCGGTTCCACAACTCCCTTCAATTCGTGTAGATACAATTCTTCAGCATTTATGATCTTGATGTTTTTAAATCCCAGTTTTTTGTAATGATCCATGATTGTTGAAGATTCGTTTTTCCGCATGAAACCGGTATCAACGTGAATGGAAAAAACATTTTCATTTCCCACAGCCTTGATGCACAATTCCAACGCAACCAGTGAATCTACCCCGCCGGAAAGCAGCAGCACCAGCTTCCTGCCTCTGGCTTCGTCACGGATTTGTTGGATGAGTGTGTCTTTAAAGTTTTGCGGATTCCAATCTCTTTTTTCAGTACAAACCGAGATAAATTTATCCAGCATTTTCAAACCATTGGTAGTATGCGTAACCTCCGGATGGAACTGCACTCCAAAAAATTTTTGATCCAAAGATTCAAAAGAGGCAACTTTGATCGAAGCGGAAGATGCTGTGATTCTGCATGTTTCCGGTAAAGTTGAAACATGATCACCGTGGCTCATCCAGACAGATTGTTTGGATTCCAATCCGGCAAAAAGAACCGAATCGGGTTCACAGGAAATCGTCGTGAAACCATATTCTTTATTTTCTCCGCTTTCAATTATTCCACCCAGCATTGATGCCAGAATCTGATGACCGTAACAAATTCCCAAAATGGGAATTTCGATCTTCTCCACATTGATATTGATGCGATAGGCATCGTCGGCATTCACCGATTGTGGTCCACCGGAAAAGATGATGCCGACAATTTCGTTTGTTACTTCAAATTCTTCCGGGTGGAAAATCTCGCTGTAAACGGCCAGGTTACGGATACGTCGTGCTATCAGGTGGGTGTACTGACCACCGAAATCAATTATTGCTATTTTCTTCATTTATCCTCATATTTATCGAAAGTTAAGCTCCCCCTTCGTAAAGGAAGTACGAGAGGTTTGATCAGATTAATAATAAACTCCGAATTTGCAAACCCCCTTTTATTCCCCCTTCCAAGGGGGACAAAGTTGTCATTCTGACGTCTCTTGCACGTTGTTCTCAGTAAGAATCTCCATTGAAAGACGAGAAGAAAAGCCAGAAGAATTCCACGAGATCCTTCGTAAGACAGGCTAAAAGACACCTCAGGATGACAGTGTAGTGAAATCATTTATAATTTAACCTTTGCGCCTTTCCGGACTTTGCGGTGAATATCTTTTTCAAACATTCGCTATAGAATTGATGTTCTACTTTCAATCCTCGTTCTTCAACTTCTTCCAAAGATTCAGCAGTTTTTAGATCAACGGTTTTCTGCCCGATGATCTCACCGGTATCAAGTCCTTCATCCACGAAATGTACGGTGATTTTTGTTTCTTTCAACTTATTTTCCCAGGCCCAATCATAGCCGTGTAAACCCTGATGCTGAGCTGTATCAGCCGGATGAATATTTACAATTCTTCTTGGAAATTCTCGAATGATTTCGGATGATAAAATTTTCATATAACCAGCCAAAACAATGTAATCCGGATTCTGTGATTTCAACCAATCCAAAAGCAGAGAATTGTATGTTTTTCGCTTTTTGCCCCGGGATGCGATCACATAAGTCGGGAGGCCAAATTCTGACGCTTTCTGCAATCCTGCTGCATCCGGGTTATTGGAAAACACTGCTTGGATTTCACAAATATTTTTCAGTATTCCAGTTTGAACATTCCTAGCAATTGCCAGCATGTTGCTGCCGCGACCGCTAATCATGATGATTATTTTTTTCATTTAACCTCTATATTTATCGAAAGCTAAGCTCCCCTTCGTAAGGGGAGTACGAGAGGTTAGAACAGATTAATAATAAACTCCGAATCTGCAAACCCCCTTTTATTCCCCCTTCCAAGGGGGACAAAGTTGTCATTCTGACTTCTCTTGCACGTTGTTCTCAGGAAGAATCTCTGCTATAATCATAAGCAAAGCTAAAAGAAAATCCATGAGATCCTTCGCAAGTCAGGCTAAAAGTTACCTCAGGATGACAATTATTTTTCACTTTGCGCCTTTCCGTTCTTTGCGGTGGATAATTCACTTCTTCCTTCTCCCAATATCTTTTCGGAAATACATATCCTCAAAATAAAAATCATTCACACGTTCATAAGCTTTATCAATAGCTTCATCAAGTGTATTCCCTTGAGCTACCACATTCAAAACACGGCCACCGGAGGTAACGATCTTTTCGCCGTCTTTTTTCGTTCCGGCCTGGAAGACCAGTTCCTGATTTTCTTCAATTCCACAAATTGGGATACCTTTTTTGTAGGAATTGGGATACCCTCCGGAAACCAGTGCCACATCAACGAAAAAGCCTGGATTGAATTCCATTTTATAATCTTTCAAAGTTCTATCAAAACAGGAAAGCACTAATTTTACCAGATCGCTTTTCATTGCAGGCAACACAACTTCTGTCTCCGGATCGCCCAGCCGAACATTATATTCCAATAATTTTGGTCCATTTTTTGTGATCATCAAACCAAAATAGACAACTCCTTTAAAGTTGAAGCTTTCGGCTTGGATGCCTGTCATGGTTGGTTCGATAATATCTTTTTCTATCTGCTTTTTCAGTTTTTCGTTGTAGAATGGAACCGGGCAAAAAGCTCCCATACCGCCGGTATTCGGTCCTTCATCGCCATCCAGAAGTTGTTTGTGATCCTGCGACGGAAGAAGTAATTGATAGTTTTC
The DNA here is from genome assembly GCA_030656075.1 of Candidatus Cloacimonadales bacterium. Lineage (GTDB taxonomy): Bacteria > Cloacimonadota > Cloacimonadia > Cloacimonadales > TCS61 > B137-G9. Next base: position 32,233 of record JAUSOT010000244.1, on the reverse strand, counting down.
TCCATCCGTGAAAGCCAAAATTGAAAGTTCATCTCCAATCAGTTTTTCTTCGATCAGGTAGGATGCCTCTTCTCCATATTTAGCATGGATATCTTCTAGTGCAGCAAGAGCTTCTTCTTCATTTGAGCAAACGAAAACTCCCTTTCCAGCAGCAAGGCCATCATATTTGATCACGCAGTTGCCGTTGAGTTTGTTAACAATAGATATACTGTCATCCTGAGTCCCGATTTTATCGGGAAAGGATTTGTCATTTATGGTTCGACTTCGCTCACCATGACAAATCTTTCCAAATTCCCAGAAACCGGCTGTGGCCACGCCATATTTCTGCATGAAACGTTTGGCAAAGATCTTCGAGCCTTCCAATTGTGCTCCGGCTTTATCGGGACCGAAAACCTTAATATCAGTTTCAGAAAAGAAATCGACGATTCCACCAGCCAAGGGATCTTCCGGGCCAATAAAGATCAATTCTATCATTTCTTTTTGGCAGAATTCTTTGATTGCGGAAAAATCGTTCACATTGATATTTATATTGTTTTTCGTTCCACCGTTACCAGGCAAAACATAAATCTTATCTGCTAACTCACTTTGTTCCAGTTTCCAGGCGATGGCATGTTCCCTGCCGCCCGAACCGATTACTGCTATGTTCATTAATACCTCATTATAATCAGAATGTCATTCTGACTTCTCTTGCACGTTGTTCTCAGGAAGAATCTCTGCAAACTCCTATTCGTAAGGGGAGTGCGAGGGGTTTGGTTCAAATTAATAATTAATTCTGGATTTTGCAAACCCCCTTTAGTTCCCCCTTCCAAGGGGGACAAAGTTGTCTTTCTGACGTCTCTTGCACGCTGCTCTCAGGAAGAATCTCCTTTGAAAGACGAGAAGAAAAGCCAAAAGAATTCCACGAGATCCTTCGTAAGGCAGGCTAAAAGATACCTCAGGATGACACTCAATTTTCATCTTTGCGCCTTTCCGTTCTTAGCGGTTAACCTTTTCTTATTTCCTCATCCGCCTCGATCAAGCCTTGTTTCACATCTGCAATTTCCTTTCTGAACACTTCCTTCAATCTCTGCAGATTCAAGCTGCGAAGCGCTGCCAATGCAGCCGAACTCACATCGATCACGGTGGAAGCCGGCGTATTGGAAGGCATCATCAGCGAGGAATTGAGATTCAGCATCATATCTATCTTATCTTTGAAGGGAGGACAGTTTATCATCGGAATTGCTAGATTGGCAGCCAAAGCTCCACCCAATCCGTTTGATCTTCCGGCGACTGCAATCACGCAACCGGGCTCGATGGAATTATTATAAACTTCTGTGATCTCAGGAAGACGTTCACCGTTTTTGTGAGCCGAACATACTCGCATATCCACAAAAACATTATATTTATCCAAATGAGATTTGATCTTTTTGCAATGTCCCAGATCGGCTGGAGAACCCATTATGATGATGACGTAACCATCTTTGATAAGTTCGGCACCGAGTAATCGGTTGTAAATTCTTGTGTTCAAAGGAAGCTTGCATTCGATGAACTTTTCTCCCAAAATTCTTTGATAAATATCCACGTATTTCTGTGAAGCTGTTTTTATCACATCATCAGGTAATATATCAGGAACTTCACCATCTACTTTGTTGTTCAAAAGCCACTGACGAATATACTCCTTGTCCATGGAATCAACTTTGGTGGGATCCTTTTCGAAAGCTTCTTTATCCCAGAAACGGGAAGAATCGGGAGTATGAATTTCATCGATCAGGATCACTTCGCCATCGATCAAACCGAATTCGTATTTTGTATCCATCAGGATGATGCCTTTTTCTGCCAGATCATCAGTTCCCAACTCAAACAATTTCAAAGAAATATCTGCCATTTTGTCGTAGATTCCTTTGGTCGTCCAACCTTCCTTCACGATGTCTTCCGGTGTAATTTCACGATCATGCTTTTCTTTGGTTGTTGGTGTCAGGATCGGGCTGGGAAATTTTTGGTTCTGTGTTAAACCATCCACGGTTTTGACGCCGGAAAATTCCCGTTTGCCATTTTTGTAGCCGCGCCACATCGATCCGGTCAGATAACCTCGCACGACCATTTCCACTTTAATCGGCTCAGCTTCCTTCACCAGGCTGATATTGGGATCAACAGCCTTTATGAAATGGTTGTCCACGATATTTTGTGTTTTCTCAAACCAGTAATTCGTGATCGAATTCAGCACAGCGCCTTTGTTGGGGATCAGGTTGTTCAGCACGCTGTCAAAACTGGAAATACGGTCTGTCACAACGATCATCCGCGTTTTTTCATCCACCCGGATGCTGTCGCGCACCTTGCCTTTGTGGATCACTTTCAATTGCGGACTGTAAATTGATTTTAAACAGTTCATTTTATCCTCTCAAAATAATTTTTAGCAACTAACGAAACGAACAAAGTCGAACTCATTTTTTCGTCCTTTTTTTTCTACTCTTTATTCTCTAATAATCTTCCTAAACTCCCCTTCGTAAGGGGAGTACGAGGGGTTTTGTTAGATCAATAATCGATCCAGGATGAAGCAAACCCCCTCTAATTCCCCCTTCCAAGGGGGATTAGCCAATGATTCTTCGGAAAAAAAATTCACGTCTATTTTTCTCCAAACCATTGAAAAGGCTAACGTGAAAGAATTCCTCTGATCGTAGCCATTTTCAAGGTTTATTAATGCTTAAAATGTCTGGTTCCGGTAAATATCATGGCTATATCCAGATCATCGCAGGCTTTGATCACCTGTTTATCTCGCATGGAACCACCGGGCTGCACAATTGTTGAAATTCTTGCCTGTGAAGCTGTGACCACGTTATCCGGGAATGGGAAGAACGCATCGGAGACCAAGATCGCTTTCCCGAATTCCTGATCGTAATATGAAAAAATGTCTTCACCTTCAAATTCCAGTGTTAGATTTTCGGTTGCTTTTTCGATAGCCAACCTGGTGGAAATTAAACGATTAGGCTGGCCGGCTCCCATACCCAGAAGTTGGAATGCATCATCTGCCATTTCTCGAACGAGAACAATAGAATTTGATTTCACCTGCCGCATCGCTTTCAAGCCAAACTCGATCAATTTCTTCTTCGCTTTAATATCAACTTTTTTCTTTGTTACAACTTCCATTTTTTCATAAAGAAGATTATCCGCATCCTGCACCAAAAGGGAATTATAAAGATACTTCATATCGAATTTTCTCTGGCAGATTGCCGGATCAAACTGTACAATTCTAAGATTTTTGTGGAATTCCAAATATTCCAGAGCTTCCTGACTGAATTCGGGAGCAACGATTACTTCCACAAATTTGCGTTTGCTTTTATCTTCATTGTCCAATTCAAAAAATTCCACCGTTTTCAACTCAATCGGTTTATTAAAAGCAACTATGGAACCGAAAGCTGAAGTTGGATCACCTGCCCAGGCATGTTTGAGAGCTGTCCACTGATCATCAGCTTCCGCCAGTCCGCAGGGATTGCTGTGCTTGATCACGCCAACGGCGAAACGGTTGAGATCTTTCACCGAATCGATCGCACCCTGGATGTCATTCAGGTTATTGTAAGAAATCTCCTTTCCGTGCAGAACCTGCATATCATACAGAGACTTTCCCATTCCTGCTTCGCGATAAAAATAACCTTCCTGATGAGAATTCTCACCGTAACGCAGTTTCTTGCCGCCGGTAAAATGCAGACGGATGCTCTTTTCATCAGCTTTTTCATCCATTGTTGTGGAAATTAGTGCATCATAATCTGCTGTATGATTGAAAGATTTCCGCATCAATTCGAAACGAGTTTCATAAGTTAGAGCTCCATCATTTTCCTTCAGTTCGGAAATGATCTTCTCATAATCATTCACATCTGTTACCACAGCCACAAATTTGAAATTTTTCGCAGCAGCGCGCAGCATGGTTGGACCGCCAATGTCAATATTCTCGATGAGTGTGTCAAAATCCCCGTTAGATTCCTTTACTTTGGAAAAAGGATAAAGATTACACACTACCAGATCAATTGATTCAATTCCCAGTTTCTGGGCTTCTTCAATATCTTTTTCACGGTCGAACAGCAGAGCAGATTCGATGTTGAACGAAATCGTCTTCATCCTGCCGCCGAAAGCTTCCGGATTGCCGGTCACTTCCGAAATTTCAGTTACTTCAATTCCGGCTTCTTCCAGAACTTTTTTCGTTCCACCGGTGGAAATGATCTCACAATCAAGTCCAACCAGAACTTTGGCCAGATCGGTAATTCCGGTTTTATCTGAAACGCTGAGCAGGGCTCGTTTAATTTTTATCATAATTCTCCTATTTTTATCATTCTCACATTTATTGAATACTGTCCGCGATAGAATCTAATTTTGCTCCCCTTCGTAAGGGGAGTACGAGGGGTTTTGTTTGATCAGTAATTGATTTCCGATTTTGCAAACCCCTTTTAATTCCCCCTTCCAAGGGGGACAAATCAATAGATTTCTCAAAATGACATTTGATTATCGAATTTATCATTTCATTTTATCTTTCTATACAATTTGAAACATCATACATACTGTTTTCCCTCGTATTTCTTATAATTAATAATGTTTTTTACATGGAAAAAAATCAATTCTTCCAATTCCGGTTCAAAGGTGACTTTCTCAAAATTATCTGCCAGATTATCAGCCAGATTTTTGGCTTTCTTCAGATTATCTTCGTAAATTCCTGCGATATTTTCGGGTTCTTTCTGTTTAAAAGGTTTTAGTTTGAAGGCTTCATCGATATCCAGATTAATCGGTTTTTCGTCATCGGCAGCGATGTGTTTCCAATCCCCGCTTTTAATATCGAAAATGTATTGCGGAATGAAACGATGCGAAGATTGGATAACGAATTTGAGAGCTTTTATCAGGTATTCAAATTCATTTTCCGACAGCGCATAATGCAGGTTCAATCGCACCCAGCCAGGCTTGATGCCGGAATAACCGGCGTTTGTGATTAGGCAGCGATAGTAATTGGAAACCTGCATGTCGATATGCATCAACTTATGACCATAAGGCCCGGCACAGGAGCAACCGGCGCGAGTTTGAATGCCGAAAAGATCGTTCAGAAGACGGGTGACAAATTTGGGATGCAGAATGCGGTTTTCATGAACAATGTTGAAAGGAATGATCGGCACTTTCTTTTCCATTTCCTGCGGACCATAGAAAAGAATTCTCGCTTCACCTTTAAAAGCTTTTTTGAATTCGGTGTAATAATAATTTTCAATTTTTTCAATCGTTTTCAAGCCAACCTTATCTTTCAATTGAAAGGTCAGGGAAGTTTTGATAGCCTGCAAAATACCTGGTGTTCCGGGCTTTTCGCGGGTTTCGATGTCATGAATATATTCTTCACCTTCGGGAGAAACATAATCCACCGTTCCTCCGGCGGCAACTGTGGGCGGTAATTCGATCGGATAGATGTTTTCGTTGAAAATAAGAACTCCCGAACTTCCTGGACCACCCAGAAATTTATGAGGAGAAAGAAAGATCGCATCGAAATAACTTTCCGCATCGCGGTTCATATCGATTTCGATATACGGTGCACAGGCAGCAAAATCAAAACAGGCGATTGCCCCGTTCCTGTGCAGGATTTTGGCGACTTCATAAACGGGAGTTTTAATACCGGAAACATTTGAGGCTGCAGAAAAAGAACCGATTTTAGGACGTGAATCATATTGAGGATCGGAAACCATTTCTTCCAAAACATTCAGATCGATCTCTTCATTTTCATTCATCGGCACTTCCACCACATCGCAAAGCGTTTGCCTCCACATTATTTCGTTGGAATGATGCTCATAGGGTCCTACGAAAACTATCGGTTTGTGATTCCGGATGAAATCCTTTAACTGCCTGTTGCATTCACTCTTGGATGGATCGCGTTCCAGGCAGCTTCCCAAAAAAATGTTAACTTTTTCGCGAGTTGCAGGTGGCCAGTAAACTCCCAGAATCTGCTGCAAACGAGTTATACTGCCAGTCGTTCCCGATTCCGTGAAAATTATCTTTCCGTGCTTGCCGGCATTAACGAGTCTTTTGATATTTCTTTCAGCTTCATGCAGAAGATCGGTCATGGTCTTTCCGGTGAAATCATCCTCGGTGTGAGTATTGGCGTAATATTGCATGATATGCATCATGTAGTTTTCGATGGAATACAGACAACGTCCGCTGGCGGTGTAATCGGCATAAACAAGAGGCTTTTCACCAAAGGGAGTTTTGAATAACATGTTTCTGCCGATAATGTCGTTTCTCAGCCAATCCAGGTTTTTGATCAGTTCTTTAACTTTCATGATTTACCTTTATCTAATTCTAATAAATTTCTCTCACTGCGATCGCTTCGATTTCCACTTTGGCACTCAGAGGCAGTTTAACTACCTGGAAAGCAGCCCGGGCCGGAAAATCTTTCTTGAAGAATGATGCATAAATTTCATTCATGGCAGCAAAATCATTCATATCTGCCAGGTAAACTGTTGCTTTCACAATGTTTTCGTAGCCCAGTCCGGCTGACTGCAGGATGGCTCCCAAGTTTTTGAAAACCTGTTTGGTCTGTTCTTTAATATCGTCCGAAACGAATTTACCAGTTTTGGGATCGATGGGAATTTGCCCGGAAATGAAGAGCAGATCGTTTGCCCAAACAGCCTGGGAATAAGGTCCCACAGCTTTCGGGACGTTGTCGGTTGAAATTACTTTTTTCATAAAATCCTCTTTTCTACCTCATCCCAACCTTCTCCTCAAGGAGAAGGAGTAATCGGGAAGAAATACTTTACTGTTAGATTCTCCTATGAAGAGAGAATCCGTTTTAGTTCTACTTTCACATTATCTAAATTATTCAAAACTTCTAAATTGCTGAATCTAATAATTTTCAATCCCAATATCGTCATCATCTCGTCTCTTTGCTTATCATATTCTTTATGAAATTCATGAATTCCACCATCTATTTCAACAACCAATTTCTTCTCATGACAATAAAAATCTGCAATAAAAAATCGTTTCCCATCCTCATATTCAAATTCAATCGGACACTGCCTTTTGAGCTTAAAGTCATAGAATCGACGATTACGCACCATTTGCCAAAATGCATCTTCAGCAACTGTGTTCCTTTTCCTTAAATCTCTGGCTGTCTCAAAGGCGACTTTCATTTCAAACTTACATCCATTCTGTTTCCTCTCCTCCCAGGAGAGGATTAAGGTGAGGTCAGAGACTCCACAATATTCTTGAAAACCTTCAATCCATCGCCATCTTCGCTGATGTTCGGATTTCGCCGTTTCATCTGCCCCCAGTTGGGATGATTATACAAACTCAGGAACGCTTCGGGATGCGGCATCAAACCAAAAACCTGTCCGGTAGAATTGATCAATCCGGCACAATTCAGCTCAGCACCGTTGGGATTGAGCGGATACTTGTCAGTTATATTCCCATCCGCATCGCAATAACTTAAACAATTCAAATCTTTTTCCACGATTCCTTTCTTAATTTCTTCATCTTTGATGATAAGCTTGCCTTCACCATGACGGACAGGAACCGGCAAAACATAAATTCCTTTCAAAAAAGGTGTGTTGCTTTTTGGATTAACTTTGCAGTAAACCCAGCGGTCTTCAAACTTGGCTGAATTATTTCGCGTGAGCGTGACTTCCTGCTGCCAGTTGCCTGCAACATCCGGCAAAAGTCCCATTTTCACCAGGAATTGGAATCCGTTGCAAACTCCCAGAATGAATTTCCCGTCAGCCAGGAACTTGCGAATTTCATCCATAAACAAACAGCCATCGTTCATCTTCTTGAATTTCATCTTGTTGGAAAGCACTTTGCCCGAGCCGAGGTCATCGCCAAAAGCAAAACCACCGGGAAAATTCAGCACATCAAAATCATGGATGCTGACGATTCCGTTAAAAATATCATTCAAATGATAAATCTCTGCTTCGGCTCCAGCCAAACGATAAGCTGCTGCCATCTCTTCCTCACAGTTTATGCCGAAACCGGTTATAATTAATGCTTTAACTTTTTTCAATGTAATGCCTCAACTTTTGTTTCAATATTGTTAATTAATATATAGTCCTGAGATTCAATAATAACAAATACTTCCTTAATACCTTTACGAATAGCCTTAAGTAATTCATCCAAATTTTTAATTTTTGCATTAAGAAGTTCAAAAGAATCAATTTTTATTTTTATTTTTTTATCAAATATCTTATAATCTAAAATTTCTGGAACTGAAGGTTTAAAAATTACATCAGAAGAAGAGTTTTCAATAAACCTATGAATTGGTTCCTCATTAATAATTCTTATTTTAGTTTTTATTGAATTAGTTTTGATTTGTTTATCATGCAAAATGGAGAACAACCTATTAATAATCAAAATATCATCAGAGCTTATGTCGTAATATGATTCATCATTTATAAGAGTTTTGCCAATAACATTTTCAATAAAATGTATCTTTTCAAAAACATCCGACATACTTTTAAGGAAACCAATATTATTTGGATCATTTGTAAAATTAGCTAACCGCATTATTCCATTATTTGTTGGAAACTCAATAGCATCGTTATTCAATAAATACTGACATAGCTTAATACCCAATGACGAGTCTTTTAACCTAAACTCATATGTGAAATTTCCTTGAAATTCATCATCATCTTTACAATATTTGATTTTATAATGAATTTTAAATTGGTCGTGCACACAAACTATGTGTACAATTTGAGGAAATTTAAAAATCTTAAATTGTACATTATCAATTCTCCCAGAAATTTCATTATAAAGAAAACTCTTATGAACTTCAGTAGGATTATTTCTTATCAGTAAATTCTTCGATTCACCTTCTTTAAAATCAGCTATTTGTAAATCTTGTATATTTAATTCAAATTTCCTTAACTCGTCCGAACTTACAATAAAATCTTCAATACTCTCTCCGGTTAAAAAGTCTTTTAATTCTTTTTCCCTCTTAGTTGAAAATGAAAATTCACCTCTCAAGTCTTCATGATTTACTTCGATTAGACATCTATTTGAGTTTAATGAGTTTTCAGAGATTTCCCTAAATAGTTCACCATATTTGTGATTCATTTTTAATTTTGTTGGATTTGGTGATAATAATTCAATTTTCTTCATTTTGGAATTCTCAATTGTATATACTGGAATTATCTTTAATGCTTCAAATACTGGTTTAGCGGTTAAATCATCAACTTTTCTTATAATAATATCAGAGAGAAGATGTCTATGAATACTGGCATAAATAGATTTTATGAATTCTTCAGCCTTGGATTCGATGGGTGTGATATTCTTAAACTTCTTAAGCATCTTTCGTTTTTCTTCAGAGATAGTTTTGCTAACAAAAAAACATTCATTTTGAAAATTACCTAATTTAGAGTAAACGAAATCAAATATTTCATCAACATGTTCCTCTTCAAGTCCATAACCAATAAATATCACACTATTAGCAGTAAATAATGAAACCAGTTGAGACCATATAATTTTTATTTTTATCTCTTTATAGAAATCAGTAAAATCTCTAGTAGTTAGTATTATTTTATCTGCATGTTCAAAATCACCATGTAATTTGTATAAATGTACTTTATTAAGACTTATCAGTGATAAATCATAATCATTATAAATTGCTTCTAGTCTGTCGCAATAAGCTTTTTCAAATAAATAATCGTAATTTGTAGTAATAATATTTGATATTTGTGGAATTAAAGATATTTTCTTATGATATTCAATCGAATTATAATGTCTTTTGTATTGGCTCTTTAACAATGAAATTATCTCAGTTTTATTACCGTTTCTGAGATTAACAAAATGTTGAGATATTTCCGGTAATTTTGAATCCTTAAATATCTCTCTATCCTCAGGATCAAATGTTTCAAGAATTATTTTAGCTAATGATGAGCCAGTGGGACAATTAGAATAATATGACATTCCAGAGCCAGCGAAAATAATCGCTTTTTTATTGCGAATTATATTTACAACTCGATCAATAACTGCCAAATTTCTCTCCATGCAAACAAGATGTTTGCGTTACAATAATCCCTTCTCCCAAGCCGTTCTCAATTTATTCATCTCGATATTTATCACGTCACTATTTTGGAATTTCACTTTTAATCTATGTTCGTTAATAACTTCTCCTAAAAGCATGGCGTCTTTTCCAAACAATTTTTCAAATTCTGTCTTATTTTCCGGCTTGATGCTGCACACAAAACGGGAATGAGATTCAGCAAATAAAATTGCCTTCAGATCAAGATCGGATAATTTATCCAAATAGATTTCCGCTCCAAAACCTCCTCCAAAGGCAGATTCAGTGAGAGTTACAGCCAGTCCGCCATCCGAAATATCGTGGTTGGATTCGATGAGGTTTTGATCATTTGCTTTTATTACTTTTTCATAAATTCGTTTTGAATCTGCTTTGCGAACTTTCGGCACATTTGCGCCCAGTTCATCAAAAAGACGATAAAACTCCGAAGCTCCCAATTCGTTGTATGTTTGGCCAATTTGATAAATCAAGTCTCCGCTTGCTTTGAAATCGCTGGTCACGTTTCGGCGCACATCATCCACTTTTGCCACCATCGAGTAAAGAATAGTCGGCGGCACGGAAATCTTGATTTTTCCTGCTTTGAAATCGTTCTTCATGCTGTCCTTGCCGGATGTCATCGGAATATTGTAGAAAGTGGACATATCAAACAGCGCTTCGTTCATTTGCACCAATTTCGCCAGTTTCAGTTTTCCATCTGGATTTGTTTTTGGATCATATAGAGAATCAGGCACGCAGAAATTATCGTTCACTGTCCAGAAACGATTGGATTTATCTTCAGGATCGGGCAGCTTCCCACCCACGGCAATGATCTGGCGGATCGCTTCATCAAAAGCTCCGGCGCTCATCTCGTAGGCATCGATGTCGCTGTAACGCGGGATAATTCCGTTTGATACCGCAATTCCTGCAAAGCTATCGAAATTCAGGCGCATCACCGCAGCATCCTGGGGCGCTTTGCCGTCCGGACCCATCAAGGATTTGATAGTAGTTTTCCCTTTCACTTCATGATCGTATTGTCGGATCACATTTTCGCGGGAACAGATATTCAAACTGCCCATTAGTTTTTCCAAAGTTTCGTTATAATCAAGATTGGATGGAATTTGCGGTTCAGTCAATTTCGGTTTTTCCCAGACAGCTTCCATAAATTTTTTGGGAACGCCTTCATGCAGGAATTCCATATCCAGGAAAGCAACAGATTGTTCATCGAAACGAACATCAATGAATCCGTTATCGGTGAAAATGCCAATATCGGAAAGCTCGACTTCCCGCTCTTTGGCCAAATTATACAATTCATCTTTTTTATCATTGGTCACTACAAAAGTCATGCGTTCCTGTGATTCTGAGATGTAAATTTCCCAGGGTTTCAGGTTGGCATATTTGAGCGGAACTTTTTCCAAGTTCACGATCGCGCCGCCGGAAATTGTTGCCAACTCTCCGATAGACGAGGAAAGCCCGCCAGCACCATTATCGGTGGAACATTTTATCAAACCGATTTTCACCGCTTCCTGCATGAAGTCACCCAGGAGTTTTTGCGTGATAGGGCTGCCGATCTGAACGGCTGATTGCGGCGAATGTTCATCGATTTCAGCTGAAGAGAAAGTGGCTCCGTGAATGCCGTCTTTGCCCACCCGTCCACCTGCCATGATGATCAGATCACCGGCAGCGATCGGTTTCAGCCAGGAATTCATGCCATTCAATGTGTAGGGCATCACTCCGCCGGTGCCGCAATACACCAGCGGCTTGCCGCTGTAGCGATCATCAAAAATGATCGAGCCGTTCACTGTGGGAATCCCGGATTTATTGCCGCCATCCTCAATTCCGTGACGCACGCCTTCCATAATTCTGCGTGGATGCAATTGCCCGGGCAGCAGTTCTTTATCATAATTTGGAGGTCCAAAGCAAAGCACATTTGTATTGAAAAGCAGCTTCCCACCACCAATTCCGGTTCCCAGCGGATCTCGATTATTACCCAGAATTCCGGTGATCGCTCCGCCGTAAGGATCGATGGCAGAAGGAGAATTATGCGTTTCCACTTTCCAGACAAAAACAGATTCATCATTGATCTTCACCACTCCGGCATTATCTGTGAAAATCTTCAGAAGCCAATTGTTTCCGGCTTTTTCCAATCTTTCCCGAATGATCTCGGTCGATTTGCGAATGTAGGTTTTGAAAAGTGAATCGATGGTTTTTTCTTCACCGGTTTCTTTGTTCGTGTACTTGATTGTGGCAGAAAATTCTTTGTGTTTGCAATGCTCGCTCCAGGTTTGAGCCAGCACTTCCAGTTCGCAATCGGTCGGATCGAGAGAAAGCCCTTTTTCGGAACGATATTTTTTCACCTTTTCATCTGCAAAATGTGCCTGGATCGCCTGCATCTCTTCTAAATTTAATGACAGCAGCATATCTTTGGAAAGCCGCATCAATTCATCATCGGTGATATTCAAATCTATAATTTTTACTTGCTCATCGGAAGTTATTTTCACTTCAGGAATATAGTCGATCCTGCCCGTGAATTTACCAAATTCAAAGTGCTGAATTAGCTTGTTTCCCAGCATTTTTTCTGCCAGTTCTTTCAATTGAGAATCAGTTAAATCCTTCTCAAAAAGATAGATATCATCTGTGTAAATATGCTGAGTGTTTACATCGAGATCGAGATCGAGAATGTCGATTAATGTTTTCTGCGCCGAAACACCTTCGTCATCGGTAACACCCGGCAGCCTGGCGATCAGAATAAAAGTTTTGAATTTCGAGTTCTGATAGAATGAATTGATGAAAACATCGTGAATAATCTCATCTTTCAAGCCCAGATTGGCAAAAAGTTCGATCTCTTTTTCAGAGAGATCATACATCACATTGAAGATCTTGCCGGTCTTCACAATTCCCGTGTCGATCTGCAGAAAATTAGCTGCTTCCTGCCTGATCTTTTCACCTTCCACATCTCTGATATTTTCTTTTAAAACAAGTTGAATCTGGTTTTTCATAAACTCCTTTTAACCACTAATTTTCACGAATTATCACGAAGATTTCCACGAAAATTAGAGGAACCAACCTGTACTTTCATTATTGATTTTATTATACTTTTTATTTATTTTCAATTTCTTCCAGCTTGTTCGAATGCAACTGCTTTGCATTCTTTTTGGTAATAACTTTTTTACCGGTTTTCTCTTCGATTTCTCTACGAGCATTACCGGCAATAGTGCCGCCTTGATTGGCAATGATCCGGCTTTCCTCAAAATCTTTTGGTAGTTTTTCTTTGGATATCTCCGTGGTTGTTGCTTCTGCAAGCATATTCAGGACGATTTCAAGATTTGTCATATTATCCCGCAGATTTTCCTTTTTCAGATTCTTGAATTTTTTGTAATCTTTTACACTTCTACCCGACCAAGCTTTTGTAATATCGTTTGTAAGAATGGCATATTCCGATCCTTCTTCTACCCCACGCTCTTGCCATTCATCGGTAAGTTCTTTACGAATTTCTATACTTTTTAAGCGTTGATTAATCCACTCTTTAGTATAACCTTTTTGCAGATATGTTCTCATGGCTCGTTCTATTGATAGTTCAGGGTCTTCTGTTTCTTCTATTCGTTCATAGCCAACCTTTGCCAACCATAATTTAAAAGGTTCTGCTTTGGGAGAAGGAATCGACTGGATCAAACGTAAAAGAGTTTCCGTATCGGCTACATCGGTTAATCTCATTTTGCCATCAGGAGCTTTCATTTTCAAGTGTCCGATTTTTTCGGACAGTTCACTTCCTTCAAGCTTCAACTTCGTTTTCAGATCGTTCCAATACCTTCGAGGTCTCGAACTATCCGTTAAAATCTCAACAACATCGATGACAGAAAAATACCAAATTTCTTTATCTTCGTCCCAATGACGACGCACCTTTTTGTGCTTAAACAAAGCTACACTTTTTTTTTCATCCATATTCTTTTCCAATTTCCCAACTTCCGAATATCAGTTTGAAAGCTGACTTCGGAATGTTGATTTTGAATAATTCTGTCTATAACATTCCGATGAATCCCGGATATTTTCGGGACACAATCGGAAGTTTTTTATTTTACTTCATCAAGATCATTTTCTTCACGTCTGTAAATGTGCCTGCCTTAAGTCGATAGAAATAAATTCCGCTGGAAACCGGATGATTGTTATCATCTTTTCCATCCCAAACGATTTGTTGATTTGGTGATTTGGTGATTTGGTGATTTGAAAAAACTTTTACTTTCTGACCTTTCAGATTATAAATCGCAAGTTCCGTGTCCTCCGTGTTCTCTGTGGTTAGGCTGAATGAAATCGTTGTCGATGGATTGAAGGGATTGGGATAATTACCGTAAAGTTTTGTAACTTGCGGAATTACTGCCGGTTCTTCACTTCCTGTGAATCCATATTCAAAATCGATCACCATTGTTTCACCATCACCCAAAACAATATCTTCCACGAATTCAACATCATAATCTTCGAAAGCACATTCGATGCGAGCATAAGTGCAGGCAGCCGCACTCATCGAATAATCTCCGTTGGCATCGGTTACAGCCTCAAACATTCCAGCCGAAATCACAGCGCCTTCCACAGGATTTCCGTTGATTGCAGAAGTTACTGTCCCTTCTATCGTTCCCCAGAAAGGATAATCTTCAGTGAAAAGATATTGAATTTCTGCCGGTCCGACCGAACGTTCCCAAACCCGCACATCATCTACCTTTCCATCGATTGTATTGGCATCGGCAGCACCAATCTGAAACCCACCCCAGGCTACCGACATGGTCATGTTTTCTTTGTGAGCAATTTTGAAGCCGTTACGATAGAGATCGGCAAAGCCATTTTCAAATGTGAAAGTGAGAAGCTGCCATTCATCCAACACGATCCCTTCCGAACAAGTATCGGGAGTGAATCTCGTTCCGGTATCAGTTCCGGCATAGATTTTTCCGTCATTGGTTGTGTGGAAATTGAAAGCATTCCAACCAACCGCTGAACGAACTTGCTGATTCCACTCGGAATGCGTTACAGGATTCAGCCACCAGGAAACTGAAAATCTCTCAACTTCAGTAGTATAAACATCGGGAGCTAAAATATACTCTGCATCTTCATCGAATTCCGCACAAAGTCCAATCACACCATCGAAAGCAAAAGTGACATCTCCGTTTATCTGCCCGTCAAAGCCATTTCCGCTGGAATCGACTGCATCGCCATCCAGGGCATAATGGGCTGTTATATTAGAAGATAAGGAACTTCCATCTTCGTATTCCAATTCTGAAATTGCCGATTCTCCGGTTGTGAAAACTGCCGAAACTCCAACCTGATGAAAACCGGAACCAAAGGAAGAAACATCATAATAATTTTCATTTATTGTTGCTGCGGGTGTAGTCATATCATCTACAAAAACATGATAATTCTGGAACGATCGATTGCCTGAATCAGCCGGAACAGCATCCCAGGAAACCTGATAATTTATCACGCTCAAGCCACGCACTTCAGCAATTAATTCGTATAGAAGTCCCTGCAGAGCCACATCATCCATGATTTCTATATCCGGCAGAATGTAGGATTCGAAATTTGCCAGGCTCACCGTCATCGTGTAAATTCCTTTGAAAACTGCTGCAAAATCAGCAGTTCCATCGTTCACATATTCATTATAATCATAAATTGAATTGGGACTGTCCTGGTTCTTCAAATTGACGAGAGCTCCATCCGGGCTATCGCCGCTATTTGTGAAAACCGAAACTGAAGCAGTAACGAATTTATCTTTATACATTTTATTGGAAAATCCTGCGAGAGAAAGAATTCCATCCGTGTAAACAGCTTTCACAGCGTATTTGTAAATTCCTTCCGGTAACATCGGCCAGACAGAATCTTCATATTCCAGAGTTGTGATTCCGGTGGCGATCTGTGCCCATTCATCGACGTTATTTTCATCACCGCTTTCGCCAATCAAAATATTATAACCTGTTAACTCTCGCGCAGAAGCATTATCTTTTTTCGTGATATTCTCAAAAAATTCAGGTTGATTCCAGGTGATGAAAGCGTTGCCGTTTTCCAGTTCGACAGCATTCACAGCATTGGGAGCAAAAGCCAATTCCTGCATTTCCACATCGAGAAGCACGTTTCCTCCAACCGTAACTTCCACTCCGTTTTCGATATAACTGAAATACCCATCAGCTTCAAAAATCACATCGTAAGTGTTGGGATGAACTGCATCGAGAGAATAATTTCCGTCGCTATCCGTGGTTGCCTGGAAAACACCGGCAGTCACAGTTGCCCCGACAACCGGAATTGCATTTGCCGGATCGGTTACAGTTCCTGATAGTACACCTGAACCGGCCATTTCATCGTAATTGGATAAGGTTACCCAACCACTAAGATGCTGCGGATTATTCAGATTATTACCGTTATCAAATACAGCGTACCAGTTTTGTCCGGTAGGAATGTTGAACTCATTATTTCCTGCAGCAACGTCGATTTGTTCCTGGAAAGCTGAGAAAATACTTCCCGCTGAGAAATTGCCAAATTCTGTTTCGGAACACATAAAGAAATTGCCTAAGCCGTCTTCTTTTTCGTGATTGAAATAAGAATTATCTATATCATCAAAGGGGATCAAACCATGGATCACCTGGTTCTCGAAATTGAATTCAGCCTGGATTTTCCAATCATCTTCCGGATCATTTGGGGTGGCAATAGCAGTGAAATCCAGAATCGGCATTTCTCCGGTCAGTGTTATCGTATTTGTATAAGTTTGTCCGGGCTGGGCATCATCCACCAGCAGTTCGTAAGCCGTATTTCCGATGGAAGAAGAAACCGAAGCATAATAATCGCGGGCATCTCCTACGATGAAAACATATTTTCCTTCATTATCCGTGAAGCCGACGTTATCTCCCACCGGCGCTCCGTTTATCGAAGTTCCCAGCAGAATCCTGGCTCCATCCACCGGTTCGCTGTCGGCATCCACTACATAGACATTCAAATCTGCCACGCCTTCGGAATAGCGGTCTGTGACGGGAGAAATGACTCCATCACTGCGAATTTCAAAAACAGAGCCGAAGACCTTTCCCCAGCCATTTTCATAAACCAAAGGATTATTGATATAGCCATTCACCGGCTCCCAGGAAATCCATTCTTCATCCCAGAATTCATTCCAGGTATGATCGCCGGAAATGCACAAAATCCCGGTGCTGGGAATCAAAGCTATACGGGTGGCAGCAGAAGTGAAATCGGAATATTCCCCGCAGCGTCCAATATGCTTGGCATAAATTCTAACGGGCTGATGCGGTCGTTCGGAATTGGAAGTGAAAGACATGGATTGATTGATCCAGATTTTGATCGCACCGACTGCCGTGTCGATGGAAAGGTTCGTTCCGTTCCAAACAATATCGCAATTCTGCAGATAATATTTCAGTTTGGGATAGCCGTCATCATTGTGATTATAAAGGTAATCACGCCAGAAAACGCCATCTTCCGGTGACGTGATATTATTGTTGTGAGTTGTATTATTTTCGACGATCTCCGGGTCGATATAAGCCGGGATTTCGTCGGTAATTTTGGGATGAACAATGTACCAGTAATAAATTTCCCTGGGAACTTCCACCTGAGAAAGAACGCCATTGGCATCTTCTTTCCAGTAGGAAGTGGTGGAGTAATAATCATCGTCAACGTAAGAAAGTCCGTAATCAACTACTTCGACATAGCTTAAATCCGCATCATACTCATAAATAAGATAGGCATTTTCAGTGAAAAGTTCGGTGTAGGCATAGGGTGAAGAAAGATATTCAACGGAGATATTGGCGATGGAAAAAGCTATTTCGTCGATGTAGGGATCGACCGCCTCGTTTATCACATCCGCCCATTTTTGCTGGTTGACGGCATCCAATTGAGAAAGAGTATTTTTCAGAGTTACTCTCAGCCAGGCAGGCGCTTTGGCTACGGCTTGTTCGGCTTCCGGTATCAGAGTGCCAAGATCAGCTTCAAAACTCAGAGTTCCGGTAGAATTATCATAATAACCGCTGTAAAAATTCCCTGCCGGAATGAATGTATCCAGGTAAATGGAATCTACCACCGCCCACTCTTCCCGGTTCAAAGATTCCATGTTTTTGGTGCCGGGATTTGGGGAAAATTGCGGTGCGATAGCGGGAACGATTCCGCCGATCCCTTCAATGACCGGTTTCAGTTCGCGAGTCGTCAAACCTCTTTCCTCTGCATAAACAACCGAAAAAACAAAAATTAATAAAACAGCAAAAACTAGTTTTTTCACAGTACCTCCTCTGTTCATTTAAAGTTTAAAAATCAACTTCTGTGGCTTTGCACCACAGGATTCGATCACAATCTGCTTCTCTTCTATGATCTCTCCAACCAATTGAGCATCGAGTGATAATAATTCAAGTGTTTTTTTCACATCTTCGGGAGCGACCACCAGCATCATGCCGTTTCCCATGTTCCAGGTTTTGTAAGCTTCTTCCTCAGCTACATTTCCCATTTCCTGGATTGCTTTCACTATCTCGGAAGGCTGGATCAAATTATCAAATTTCGCCCCCAAGCCAGTCTTTTTCAAAATCCGGTTGAAATTGCCGGGAATGCCGCCGCCAGTAATGTGAGCGATTCCCATGATTTCGATTTTTCGATTTTCACCATATCTTCCCAGGATTTCCAAAAGGGCGGCGGAATAGATTTGAGACGGTTCGAGTAATGCTTCTCCCCAACTCCTGCCAAATGGTGATTGTTGAAGATATCCTTCTTTTCCCATTTTTTGTTCTATGATATATCTAACTAAAGAAAACCCGTTGGAACGGAATCCTTTTTCTTTGAGTGCTATGATCTTATCGCCAACTTTGATATTTTTGCCGGTGATCACTTTGTCTTTTTCCAAAATACCGACGGCAGTGGCGTTCCATACATTGCCATTCACAGATTTGCCAACTTCTGCGATCTCTCCGCCGGGAATAACGACTTTCTGTTCTTTACAGGCTGTTGCCAAACCCTGAAGCAAAGCTGCAACCACATTCACATCTACTTTATTGGTATCCAGCGTGTTGGTGATGGAAATGGTTTCCGCTCCCAGGCAAACTGCGTCATCGGCGACCATGGCCAGCAAGTCGTAACCCATTGTATCAAATTTGCCGATCTTTTCGGCAATTTCGATCTTCGTGCCCACACCGTCATCACCCTGGACGAGATAGAAATCTCCCATATCGATCAATCCGGCAAAAGAGCCATCCTCGACAAGCGGTTCACCGATCATTCCTTTTCGAGATGAGAACGTAGATTTGGCAAATTCATAAGCAATTTTGGAAGCAGCATCTCCAATTTTTATATCGACTCCGGCTTTTTTATAATCGATCATAATTTCCTAACCTTGTTCTCAAGTTCGTCTTTGGAAATATGTTATAGTTACTCGTTCCCAAGTTTGTCTTGGGAACGCCATTGAACATAATGTTACGAAGACAAACTTCGTAACAAGATGGATTGCAGTCCTTAACTCAAGCTTCGCTTTGAGTCAATTCCTGCGATCATCTGTAGCTGGTTCCAATGCTCCGCGTGGGAACCCAGCAATTACGCTCTGCGTTTGAATGTTTCATCAATCATCCGCTGGAGCGGGAAAACTACGTTCCAACGTGGAACATTGGAACGAGAATAACGTCAATTATCATTTTTCATATCTTCCGAGTTTTCATTTGTTTCTGTGCTTTGATATATATCGTGCGCTTTACCTTCCCGGATGGAAAGAGCAGAAACGAGTTCCAGCACTGCTTTCTCATGAAACTCTTCCAAATTTTTAGCTCCGCAGGTGCTCATCGAAGATTTGATCTTGGCTAAAGTTTCATCCAGGTTGTCCCGCAAATGTCCGGCATATTCCACCAGCCCTTCCACGCCTTCCACGAATTTAGATTGATTGTAGCGTTTATTCTTCCAATCTCTTGCCCGGGCTGAACCTTCTCCCCAATATGGCTTCATCACGCGGTTATTGACCACGATCTTTTCGGTGGGAGATTCTTCCATCCTGGCAAAATAGCGTCCCATCATCACATAATCGGCTCCCAGTGCCAAGGCAATTGTGATATCTTTGGTGCTGGTCACACCGCCATCAGCAACAACCGGGATGTATTTTCCGGTTTCGGTAAAATATTTATCCCGGGCTCCCACCACATCGATGACAGTGGTTGCCAGGCCGCGTCCGGTTCCTTTCTGTTCCTGGGTGATGCAGATCGAACCACCTCCCATTCCCACTTTGACGGCTCCGGCTCCTGCTTCCACCAAATAGCGGAAACCGTCCTGGGTAATGATATTACCGCCGATTACCGGAATCTGCGGATAGTTTTTTCTGATCCATTCGATCGTTTCTTTTTGATATTCGGTAAAGCCGTCGGAAGAATCTATGGAGAGTACGTCCACTTCTGCTGTCGCCAGGGCTGAAACGCGTTCTTTATAATCATGTGTATTGATGGATGCAACTGCCAGCAAACGCTTCTTTTCATCGTGAACTTCCAGCGGATTGTTCAATTGATCGTTAATATCTTTGCGGAAAACAATATGGAGCAATTTTCCTGTTTCGTCCAGGATCGGGAGAATTGATTTATGGCTTTCGAGCAAGATTCGGTTGGCCTCTTTCAGGTCGGTAATCTTCACACCAACTTCAATATTCTTTTTAGGGATCATGCGGTCTTTCACCATAAAACTTCCGTGCAGAGAAATATCGTAATCCCATTTGGAGATCAAACCCAGAAAAATTCCAGTATCATCAACAACCGGAAAAGTGGAATGCCCTGTTTCATGGCGAATCAAGTACATATCCTGGATCGTCATTTCGGGTTTTACAGCTTTGGGATTCACGAATCCGGCTTTGTGCTGTTTAATTTTTTCAATCATTCCGATCTGTGCTTCGATCGATTGTGAACTGTAGATGAAAGCTACTCCGCCTAATTTCGCCAATTCGATTCCCATCCTGTCGCTGGAAACTGACTGCATGGCAGCCGAAACCAATGGAATGTTCAAGAAGAATTTCTTATCCTGCTGAGGTGTGTAAACCAGCGGAGTCCGCAGCGAAATCTCTGCCGGAGAATTTTCAGCAGTTGTCAAACCCGGTAACAAGCGGTATTCCATCAACGTTCGGGATGGCTCGTTTATGATTTTTTTTGCCATTCAAACTCCTTTTTTTTTTCATTGAGTTCTGCATAAAACTATTCCGTCTTTGCGTCCGGCAATTGCCGGATCATTGGAATTCTGCTGAAGCAATCTATTTTGTTAACCACTTATAATGATGAGATTGCTTCGATTGTACCAGCAAGAAATTAACTCGCAAAGACAGCAATTATTGTCTTTTCCTACAAACACTCTATTATGCAGAATTCATTTTTCCTAAACCAGAACGACCTGTCATATTCAATTTTTTATCTTCACTTCATCAATCAAATATTTTTTTTCACAATATATGCATCTAACTTGAGCAGGTTCGTCATTTGTCAATTTGAATTTGGAAATTATCCGTTCTTCGTTGGTAATGCATTTTGGATTTGGACAACTGATAATGTCTTCGATGTATTCCGGAATTTTCAAAGATGACTTTTTCACTACCTCAAAATCCTTGATGATGATCAGAGTAGCTTCAGGCGCTATCAGGGCAATGCTGTTGACTTCTAATTCGGATAGTTCCTTATTCTCGATTTTTATAATATCTTTTCTGCCGAGTTTTTTACTGGATAAATTCATGCCGATCATGACGATATCTGTTCCGTCTAAATGCAATATATCCAGAACTTTGCGAATTTTCCCGGTAGTTATATGATCGATAACCGTACCATTCTTGATCGCATTTACCTTGATCTGTTTCATTTAACACCTCCCAGAAGGATCGTGATAATTGCCTGACGCATATAAACTCCGTTCTTTGCCTGTTGGAAATAATAGGCGTATTCAGTGTTGTCAACATTGGTGGAAATCTCATCGACGCGCGGCAGAGGATGCATTACTTTGAAATTCTTTTTCACGCCTTTCAACATCGATTTTTCCAAAATATATGAACCTTTCACTTTCTCATAATCTTCCAGATCTGCAAAGCGTTCTTTCTGAATCCTGGTCACATACAGAATATCCAGATCGCTGATATTATCGGTCATTTCGGAAAGTTCTTCAAATTCGATATTTTTCTCTGTCAGATCATCTTTGATGTAAGCCGGCATTTTGAGGAAAGAAGGAGATATGAATTTGAATTTCGGATGAAACTCACTCATCGCCTGCACGAGTGAGTGAACCGTTCTGCCGAATTTAAGATCGCCGGCCACACCAATTCTCAGATTTTCCAGCGTTCCCTGCGTTTTCATGATGGAATACAGATCCAATAAAGCCTGGGTGGGATGCTGATTTGCTCCGTCACCGGCATTTACGACCGGGATATCAACTACTTCGGAAGCAAACCTGGCTGCTCCTTCCACCGGACTGCGCATGATGATGATCTCGGCATATTGAGCGATGGTTTGCAATGTGTCGGCAAAAGTCTCACCTTTTTTAGCGGAAGTACCACTCGTTCCACGCATGGTAATCGTCTGTCCGCCGATCTTTTTCATTGCTGTAGCAAATGAAAAATGAGTACGAGTAGATGGTTCGAAGAATAACAACGCAGCCAATTTACCTTTCATATCGGGAATCAACTCACCCTTCTCGATCAGTTCGGCAATTTCCATAAAATACAAAATTTCTTTTTTACTTAAATCTCGCATTGAGATCAGGTTTTTCATGGCTTCTCCTTTTATTTATAACTAATTCTCTCGTTCCAATGCTCCTGCGTTGGAACGCACTTTCTCCGCTCCTGCGGAAATTTGATGACTCATTCATACGCAGAGAGTGAATCATTGGGTTACAACGCGGAGCATTGTAACCAGATCGTTTTGTTCATCGTCACTCCTCAACCTTTGAAAAGACTAAATTGAAAGAATTCCTTTAACAAAAGCCGTTTTCAAATTTTTTTTCTCACCTCATACGCTTTCCAGGCTCTTTCGCGATAGAGCTTTGCTTCTGCTTTGGGATCTTCAGCTTTCAAAATTCCGCGACCTACAATGATGCAATCGGCGCCACCGTTTATGGCATCTTCGATAGTTATGTACTGTTGTCCCATCGCATCGGAACCTGATTCTTTTTTCACACCCGGCATCATTAAAACTTCATTTCCCGGGAATTTGGCTTTGAATCTTTTTATGTCTTCCACGCTGCTGCCATGCCCGATGAAACCTGCTACCCAATACGGATATTTTTTAGCTGCTTCGAAGCATTTGCGCGTATAAGTTTCGTTCAGCAGGTTACCCTTGCTGCTCATGCGCGCCAGCACAAATCCGGCATGTCCTTCGATGCCTTCAAAAAGTCCTTTCAGGATCAGTTCGCCGGCTACCATGTGAACTGTAACAAATTCCGCCCAATCGGCAATTTTGTAGATGCCATTGCGGAACTGATGCCGGACAGTGTTGCCGATGTCGGCAAATTTGCGGTCCTCGAAGATCAGAAAGTTTTGCTGCTCGGCATAATACAATAATTTGGGAATGAAACTATCATTAAAATCATCGATGATGTCCACGTGAGTTTTCAGCATAACTATCTGGTTGCCAACTTTATCCAGCAGGTCGAAAAACTCTTTCTGAGTCGTTACATCCAAAGACAACACCAGATTGGATTTTTTCTCCTGCATCCTATCTAAGAGTTTTTGGGTGAGTGGGTTGATGTATTTTTCTTTATTATCAGGTTTTATCAAACTGGCTGTGAATTCTTCCACTTCCTGCACTTTTTCTTCTGAAATTAAGCCTTTGCTTTGCAGCAGTTCCACGATTTCATCCAGAGAAATGAGGCTGTGCAGCGTGTAACCTTGCTTTGCCAGTTCTTCCGTGCCGTTGGCGCTGCGGTCGATCACAACTACAAAATCTTTAACTACTACGCCTTCTTTTTCATAACCTTCCGCTGTTTCGATCTTGCTGGAGCCGGTAGTGATCAGATCATCGATAACCAGACATTTAGCACCTTTGGCAAATTTCCCGATCACGTTGTTGCCGGTTCCGTAAGCTTTTTCTTCCTTGCGCATGTAGATGAGTGGCTTCTGTAATTTTGAAGCAACTAACGAAGCTATCGGCAATGCAGTGTAGGGAATGCCGGTGATCACATCGAAATCCATATCTTTGATCTTTACTACCAGAAGATCAGCTACACCTTCCAAAATTGCCGGAAAGCTGATCATATCCCGCAGATCAAAATAGAAAGGTGAAACCAGTCCGCTCTTGAGTGTGAAGCTGCCGAACTTGATCGCCCCGATCCTGGCCAGTTCCAGAACAAATTGTTCTTTGGTCATATTATTAACTCCTTATTTTTAACCACGAATTTCACGAATTTTCACTAATTATGTTGCCACTGACTTGCACAGATGAACACAGACTTTTTCATAAATATTTCCTACAATTCTATTATTCTTCTTGTTCCTAAACTCCCATTTGGGAACACACTTGTGCGCGAAACTCCTGTTTCGCAACAATCGATTCAACTTATCCCAAGCTGATTTTGGATGTAATTTCAGCAAAAATTTGAGACTTGGCACAAGCCTGCCTGGTCTTGTGTTAAGTCGAACCGTTCTTTGTCCCCCTTCGTAAGGGGGAAACAGAGGGTTTGCTAAAATACATTTAAAAAATACTCATGTATCTGACCGAACCCCTCTGTCCGTCCAATGCCGGACATCTCCCCTTCTGAAGGGGAGCAAATTCTTTCCATTCACAAAACACATCACAACTTTTCCCCTCACTTCCCTGCCCTCAAACGGTGAATACTTCGCTTTTGAATGGAATTTCTTTGAATTGATCTTCCATTCTTTGTTAGGATCAATCAAAACAAGATCAGCAAAATTGCCGATTTTGATCTTACCTCTTTTTTCTAATCCGAATATTTTTGCCGCATTTCCGCTGATCAATTTAGAATACTCTTCAAGCGAAATGTGATTTTCCTTCACCAGGAAGTACGTCATGGGAATTGCTGTTTCCAATCCGGGAAAACCGGATGGAGTTTTGCTGTAATCTTGTTTCTTTTCTTCTAATGAATGTGGAGCGTGATCAGTTCCCAGGCAATCGAAAGTTCCATCTTTGATCGCTTCCAGCAGAGCAGCATTATCTTCTTTGGTTCGAAGTGGTGGATTCACTTTTCCAAAATTGCCAACTTTCTGCAAAATCGTTTCATCCAAAACCAGATGATGCGGTGTAACTTCGCAGAAAATGTTTTTATTCGTTCGTTTTGCCTTGCGGATCAACTCGATCTCTTCTCTAGTTGAAACATGGCAGATGTAAAGTTTTGCTCCGGTTATTTCTGCAAGATTCAGAACCAGTTTTGTTCCTGCAATCGCAGCTTCGCGATTACGGATTATGTTGTGAAATTCTATTGATTGTTCAGGTATTTGCTTTTGCCATTTATCGAGAACTGATTGCATTTCAGAATGAATCAACACGATCTTATCGAATTCTTTGGCTAATTTGAATATAGCTTTCAGTTTCTCAGGATTCTGCACAACTTCATTCGAACTTGATCCTGCCAGAAAAACTTTGATGCCAGCTACATCTTCAGGATTTTCCTGCAGAATCTCTCTCAATTCTTCAAGATTGTTTTCAGTTGCTCCAAGATGGAATTTATAATTTCCTAAAGATTTTTTCGCAGCTTTTCGTTTTGCCCTCAAACCAGCCAAATTGGTTGTTGCCGGTTTGTTGTTGGGCATATCCATAATCGTAGTAATTCCACCAGCAATTGCTGCTTTCGAAGCAGTTTCCCAGGTTTCTTTATAAGCCTTTTCCAGGTCGCGAACATGCACGTGCGGATCGATCATACCTGGCAAAATGACTAATCCTTTGCAATCCAGAAGTTCATCGTGATCCGGCGTCTGCGAACCGATATACGCTATCAATTCATCTTCGATCAGGATGTTCTTGATTCCATCCGGAGTCTGGCAATTCTGTAATAATGTCTTCATAAATTTACTATCAGTTTTCAGCCGTTGCGAAGGTCATACACACCCCACGGTTAAAACCGTACCCCTCTCAAGAGGGGAATTTTCAATTTATCAATCTTCAATATTCAATCCTCTTCCCGGTTGCATCACGATGATATTTTCCAAATTCTGTTAGCTGTTCAACTAATTTCTTAGGCAGAACCGGACCTTCCACACAAAGTCGAATACCGAGTGGATCGATCGTGCAATTCCCGCAAATCCCGATGGCGCATTTCATGTAACGTTCAAAGAGAAATTCATATTCATGCTCTTTTAGAATTGGCTGCAGAGCTTTCAGCATCATTTCCGGACCAGCCGCATAAACGTAATCGAATTTTGTTTTTGCCAAAGCTGATTGCGCCAGATCTACCGAAGTTCCTTCTCTTCCCAGACAACCGAGTTGAGTTATATTTGAATAATGCACCCCTAATTCTCTGAATCTGTCGCAAAACACCAGATCATCTTTCGATTTTGCTCCGTTTACAACTGTTACGCTTGCTCCGTTTTTCAGCAGCTCTTTGGCCAGGAAATACAGTGGTGGTGTGCCATAGCCGCCTCCGACCAGCAAAACGCTGCCTTTGGATATAAAAAAAGAGGAACCAAAAGGCCCTCTTACAGAAAGGAAATCACCGATTTCTTTCTGGAAGAGTCGGGACGTGAATTCCCCGATCCGTTTAACAGTGACAGTAAAAGTATTCGTATCGCAATCTGCAAGGGAAAATGGTTTTTCGCCGCCTTCGAAATCCGTGAGCATGATGAACTGACCCGGTTTCGCACCCAGGTTATGTTTGAAAACGAAAGTTTTAATGTCTTTGGCTTCCTTGATAATGTTTGATATTTTTATTGTTGCACGTTTATTCATTTAATTTCTCCTAATTCTCGTTCCAATGGTCTCCGTTGGAACGCAATTTCTCCGCTCCGGCGGATATCTGTTGATTCTTTCATACGCAGAGCGTGAACAACTGGGTTCCAACGCGGAGCATTGGAACCAGAATGATTCATAAATAATCTACCAATCAGTCTCAACATCTATTAATCCCTGCATTCCTTCATAATTTCTTGCACTTGACAATCTCCAATGGATTGGTTCATCTACGTAACCTACTCGAACAGGATTATTATGAATATATTCAACTTTTTGCTGCATCATATCATAATTCTGAATTTGTTCAGGATGGTTGCCTTCCTGCCAAAACTGATAATCGCGATCTGTTTTATATTTTTCTTTAAATACAGTAAGTTGCTTTAAAATTTGAACTTGTCCAGTTTCTTTATAGTAATCGATGATGCTTCTCGCAGTAAATGATTTAAAATTAGCTATTTCTTTCTCCAAATTCTCTGCTTTGGCGATTAAATGAACATGATGTTCCATGATTATATAAGCGAATAATAATAATCGTTTTTCCTTCTGAAGAAAATTAAGTGAGTCGAGAATTATCTGGGCTACTTCCTGTTTACCAAATACACAAATCCAATTCACGACTGTGCATGTAATAAAATGAGGTTGGTCTTTTTCGATGAATTTATACCTGGTTCTTGCCATGGTTATCCCCTTCCGCCATTCTACGTTGGAACGCAATTTCTCCGCTCCGGCGGACATCTGTTGATTCATTCATACGCAGAGCGTGAACAACTGGGTTCCAACGCGGAGCATTGGAACCAGAATTTCTAAACATCCGATTTCTCCAATCTGGGAATATTATCGATACTCTCATATCCATTCTCATCCATGAACTGAATGATCTCATGATTAATTTTATCGAATACTTCAATTCCACGATAATAAACCGCTGTTCCCACTCCGATTATAGTTGCACCAGCCATCAGCATTTCCACCGCATCGATGCCGCAGGTAACTCCGCCCATTCCCAAAATGGGAATTTCCACTGCCGAATAAGTTTGATAGATCAATTTGAGCGCAATCGGTTTGATGCATGGACCAGATAAACCACCGAATTTATTGAACAGAACCGGCTTCACAATTTTGGCATCGATTGCCATACCGGGACCAACAGTATTGATCAGGCAAAGAGCATCAGCACCTGCTTTCTGAGCTGCCAGAGCAATTTCCACGATATTGTAAACATTGGGAGAAAGCTTGGCAATTACAGGTAATTTGGAAATATCTTTCACGGCTTTCACGATCTTGAAAACTTCTTCTTTGGAAGCAGCGAGCGGAATGCCGAATTCGTCAAAAACATTGGGGCAGGAAAGATTCAATTCCAGGAAATCACCTTTAGATTTATTTACTTCAGTTGTGAGTTTTAGAAAATCTGCTGTATTAGTAGCAAAAACGCTCACGATGACAGGAGTGCGTGAGCGTTCTTTAAATTGATCGACCTCTACCAGGCCGTCCGAGATGCCGGGATTACACAATCCCATACAATTGAGGATTCCGCCTTCGAATTCTGCGACAACGGGACCTTTATGACCCTTTCTGGGTTGAAGTGTTAATGATTTACTTGTAACGATGCCGGCACCGTTGATTTTCGAGATGTGCATTCCGGAAAACGACATTCCCATCACACCGGCCGGCAGCACCAGCGGTGATTTTACTTCTACACCTAAAAACTTTGTTTTCAACCTGTTATGCATACACCCGTTCCCAGTTTAGATTTTCATTCACACACATTTTCATTTTTAGGTCGAGATTTCTTTCAATTCCATCTTTTTATGAATCACTTACCTCTGACTTGCCTTACCAAGAAAATTTATCCGGTTTATCGGTCAAATTATTTAGTTTTTTTATTATGAAATATATTACATGTAATAAAGCAGTTTGAATTTTCTAAAAAAACAAGAAACCAACTTCAGATTTTTTCGACTTCATCGATAATTCTGAATGTTGATTTCACTTACCAACAATCGGAAGATCCCGAAATATTCGGGAATATTCCGACATTTAGTTGTTATCCTGATAATATTATAATCAGATCATTCACATTTGTGCCGGTAGGACCGGTGAACACCAGATCTCCAACAGTCTGCAAAGCATGATAAGAATCATTATTCTGCACAGCATTTTCAGGATCAATTCCAACTTGCTGCATTCGCTGCCAGCTTGTCCCATCCACCAAACCGCCGGCTGCCTCGGTTGGGCCGTCCGTCCCATCGGAGGCGATAACCAGAACCGCCATATTTTCGATTCCACTTATCAGTCGGGAAGCAATTAAAGCAACTTCCTGGTTTCTGCCGCCTTTGCCGGTTCCATGTATTTTCACCACCGTTTCTCCACCTAAGATCAAGGCAAAAGGTTCTTTTTCTGTGGTTCGGATTTTATTGAAGTCATCGATCAAATTCTCTGCCGCCAGCTTCGCTTCGCATTGCATATCTTTCGCTATAATAATTGGTTTGTAGCCAATTCTTTTGGAAATCTCCACTGCTTTTTCACAAAGATCACCAACATTTCCGATAATGGTTGTTTCAATTTCCGGCAAAGTTTTGGGTGTTTCTATCAGGATAGCATTTCTTATCTTTTCTGAAATATTGATTTGATATTTTTCAAGAATCTGTAAAGCATCTTCCGAAGTACTTTTATCAGAATAAACAGGACCGGAGGCGATCACAGCTAAATCATCGCCGATCACGTCGGATAAAACAAATGAAATAATTTTTGCGGGGGAAATGATTTGGGCAAATCGTCCGCCCTTCACTGTTGAAAGGTGTTTGCGGACAGTGTTCAATTCGTAAATATCTGCACCGGAATTCATCAATTTCTGAGTAATTGAAATAATATCCTGCAATCCCACACCAGGAAGCGGTTGTTCAAATAACGCTGAAGCACCACCCGAAATCAAGAGAAGAACAGTGTTATTTTCGGTTAGATCCTGAACCATTTCCAAAACTTCCTGCGTTGCTTTCAAAGAATTTTCGTCAGGAAAGGGATGACCAGCTTCCCGGATTTTCAGATTACCGATAGCACCTTCAGAATGCTGATATTTGGTGATCACAATGCCGTTCTGGATTGAATTACCCAAAATATTGGAAGCTGCTTTTGCCATCGTCCAGGCTGCTTTTCCTATGGAAATCAGAATCATCTTTTGGGTAGATTTAATATCCTTCAGAGCTTGTTTCATTAATATTTCGGGATGCATTTGCTGAATCGCTTCAGTAGCGATTTCCAAAGCATCCGAACGTAATCGACTTAAATGATTTTCCATTAATATGAAAACAGGACAGATTTACGAACCTGTCCTGTAAAAAAAATTACTTTCTCACTTTTTAGCCATTTCTTTCAATTTATCCACCATATCTTTCTTTTCCCAGGTAAATTCTGGAAGTTCACGCCCGAAATGTCCGTAAGCTGCTGTTTTCAAATAGATTGGTCGTTTCAACTGCAGGTATTCAATGATTCCCTGAGGTGTTAGTGGAAATATTTCTCTGACTATTTTATCCAATTTTCCATCTTCCAGGATTCCCGTGCCAAATGTGCGAACCATCACGGAAACCGGTTCGGCAACTCCGATAGCGTAGGCTAACTGAACTTCACATTCCTGGGCTAAACCGGCTGCCACAATATTTTTGGCAATATAGCGCGCCATGTAGGATGCGCTGCGGTCAACTTTGGAAGGGTCTTTGCCGCTGAATGCTCCGCCGCCGTGACTGCCTTTGCCGCCGTAAGTATCAACGATGATCTTCCTGCCGGTGAGCCCGGTATCGGCATGCGGCCCGCCCAGCACAAAACGTCCGGTCGGATTCACGTAAATCTTTGTTTTCTCATCCATCATTTCGGAGGGAACAATCGGTTTGATGACATGCTCGAGAATATCCTTTCTGATCTGTTCTAAGGATGCTTCCGGATCATGTTGAGTGGAAACAACAATTGCCTCGACGCGTATCGGTTTTTTATCAAAATATTCGATCGTGACCTGAGTTTTGCCGTCCGGCCGTAGATAACTGATGATCTTATCTTTTCGCACTTTTGCCAATCGAGCTGCGAGTTTATGAGCCAAAATCGTTGTCATCGGCATCAGTTCTTCTGTTTCATCGCAGGCATAACCGAACATCATGCCCTGATCTCCGGCACCCTGGGCATGATTGGCATATACATCGACTCCCTGAGCGATATCGGGAGATTGTTTACCGATCGTAGTCAAAACAGCACAAGTATGAGAATCGATACCATATTCGGCATTATTATAGCCAATATCTTTAATGGTTTTGCGAACGATCTCGGGGATGTCCACATAGCATTCAGTCGTGATTTCACCGCCCACCAGAGCCATGCCGGTTGTCAAAAAAGTCTCACAAGCCACTCTTGATTCCGGGTCGTTTCTTAACATTTCATCCAAAATAGCATCAGAAATTTGATCGGCCATTTTATCGGGATGGCCTTCTGTGACAGATTCCGAAGTAAATAAATATTTTCCTTTTAACATTTTATATTCCTTTTTTTATAAATTTTGTTTCAAATGATCTATGAAATCGATCGAAGTTGGGTTAACTTTTTGCAGGATAGCGAGATAATAACTGATCATATCTCCCAGATAGATGAGGGAAAATATTTGTTCGATCAGCGAATTACCTTCCACAAAAAACTCAAGATAATCTATATTCTGTTCTGTGAACAATTTCTTAATAACGGTTTTTCTTTTATGCAGCTGCGGTTTTTCCTGCATGAAGCCCAGGAAGATCGGCAGCATTGTTCCGGAAAATCCTTTCACCTCCCAGCCTTCGATCTCGTTGTGGTTCATTTCCGGCAAAGTATTGCTAAATGCCGGATATTTGGCATTTTCATTGATCTGGCATTTCCAACGATAAGCCAGTGGAAATAGCTGGGGAACGCTACTGTAAATAATTGGTATTGTGTCTTTTATCTGTTCAGCAGATATTTTTGCTAAATTCTCTTCAACTGGAGAATCCTGACAAATAGAATCAGCTTTCTTGATGAGATTTGCAACTGTATTTTTTACGATTTGTGTTTGGCTGGGAATTACTTTAAATTCTTCCAGCAGACGAAGCAGAGAGAAAAAAAGCCTGGCAATAGCGGCGCGGGGAGGAAATCCGCTTTGCACTTCCACCCAGGGATATTTCTTTTCGACAAGTTCAAGCATTTTGCCGCCGGCAGTTATAGCTCCGATCAAACTGGTTTTTTCCATGGCCTGCTGCAGACAACTGAGCGTTTCTTCCGTATTGCCGGAATAACTGATAGTGATCACCAGCGTGTTTGCATCGATATGCGGCAGATCGTAATATTTAACAACTTCGATGGGAATGAGATTCTCAAAAGCTGCTTTGGCTATATCACCGGAAATCGCAGA
>JAUSOT010000230.1 GCA_030656075.1 Candidatus Cloacimonadales bacterium | reverse complement strand
GTTGTTTTGAACATCTTTAATATGAAAGGACAAAAAGTTGTCACTCTGGTAAATGAAATTCAAGATGCCGGTTATCATCAAATTCATTGGTCTGGCACGGATGAAAACAACAAACAGGTTACCAGCGGTGTCTATTTCTATGAAATGGATGTAGTGGAGACCGATTACACCAGCGTTAAGAAAATGATTTTATTAAAATAATGTAACCTGCCTAACCCAAAGAATGGTTGCTCAGCACCCGGTCAGGTTTTCTGCCGGGTGCTGTTTTTTATTCATACTCGATCTTTGCTCTATCAGCAAGCTGATAGTTCGTGCCAACTTATCCCAAGATTCCTGCGGAACTTAGGACAAGTTTCATTTAAGACTTGGCACATGTCGAAGATCATGTGCTAAGTCGATATGACAAAATATCATCATTTCATGATGAGAATTCTAACTTTTATATTTTTGGTAAGTTAGGATGATGTTTCATAGGAGTTAGGTTCATCTAAAACTTGACTCGGGTGATCTATCTTAATCTCATTCCATAGCTTCCGCTTGGGAATGGAATAAACCTGGAAACTTCTGCTTCCATTGATGATAATTTTTGTCGGATTTCTCGTCCCGAAACCCTGAAAAGGTCTCTTTCATAAAATTCTGACATTTGACACTTTCAGAGTAATCTCGTTTCGAAAATAAATCAATATTGAACAGTGCAAACCCCCTTTAATTCCCCCTTCCAAAGAGGGACAAGTCAAACTTGAAAGTGCTAAGCTGGAAGAAAATATGAGAGAAGCATTTTCTAAGGTAAATGAAGATCGGGACGATTGAACCAACTTCAAAGCGTCGGCTTTTCAAAGTTTTGCCTTCCTGTTTCGAGTCGTTGTCGCCAACTCCTTACGACTCGAATGTATAAAATAAAAAACCAATAGACAAAAGAAAGCTCATTCCTATATTCAGCTTTAGAAAAAGGGGATGGTTGAGGAGCATGAAAAACTTATTCTTTATTATATTATTGATGATTCTTCATCTTCAAATGAAGGGAGTTGAAATAATCTCACAGCAAGAAATTGCCAGGAGATACATAGATGCAGATTTAGTCATTGTCGGCAAAGTGAGTTCGATCAAAACAGAAACTATTAGCGAGTAAAAAAAGTCGAAGAAGATAGTTGGACTCACATTAATAGAACTCTCATCGATCTTTATACTTTAAGAATAGACAGCATTTTGAAAGGAACAAATGGAGATTCGATGATAACAATTCAAAGTAAACCATATTCTGATAATGAGCTCAAAGAAAAACCTGAGAAAGTTAATGAAAATGGAGATTCATTATTTACAGCCGTCATTGAAATATCTAATGGTGATCGCGGTGGGTCAAATATAATTCGCAGTTTAGGTAATTACATAATATTAATAAAACTTGAAAATAAAAGAAATGTAGCAGTTATGAGTTTGAAACTTACCGAAAGTAATTTGGAGTTATTACAAAAAATTGAACAATATGGCATGGAATCGGTAATTCTGAAACCACCAGAAAATAACAATAAATAAGTATTGAACTCAATCCTAACTTATTCGTTTCTTGAAACTTTGAAAAATCTCTACCACTAAATTAGAAAATACGCAACTCCTTGCAGCGAAAAAGTCATTTTCTTCCCTTCGTGCCTTCGTGTCTTTGTGGCGAAAAATCCGCGTTTATTTCTGTTTATCCGCGATTGGAAAATCATCCACAAAAAACCAATAGACAAAAGAAAGCTCATTCCTATATTCAGCTTTAGAAAAAGGGGATGGGTTTTGTAATGAATAAATTTATAATTTTTATATTTTTTCTGCTGCTTTTCAGCGCTCTTTTCGCTGTAATTGAAGAAACCGAATCGCTGCAGAATTTTCTTTATGGTTCTGCTCCGGGTTGCGACTATGACAACTGGATGAGCCACATCACGGAAGGCATTGCCTCACCTGGTTACAATATCTATGCTCCCTGGGACAGGCAGACCAATAGTTTCGGTATTTATATTGTACCATCAGACAGCACACTTATTGTCTGGGCTCATATCATTGATGAATTTCTATTGGGAAATCTGGACTCAGCCCAGGATTCAATCAATTATTATTGGATTCCCTACCAGGTAGTCATCTTTCATGATACTGATACAGACCGGACTTTTCATCTATTGCGGGAAGTTCCCAACCTGGAATATTTTGATGACAACGGCACAGCAGACCCGGATGATGATGAATACGGCGCTTTCGATCATTCCTGGGGTTTGTATATTTACTATCCGGCCGGCATCTATCCGCACATCACCACAGTCCCGCATCCAACGGATGACTTTATTACCATTCCCCTGGCTCATAAAGTATTCATCGAGCAGGGATCGAAATTTCTGCTGATCAACGGCTGCGGACGGGAAGTTGCCTGGACGAATGTAGGAAATTATGATAACAGCAAATCTATCTGCGATCCAAGCCGCAGGGAAACTCATACGTTTAACGTAGCTTATCAGCGCTTTTGCGATCTGATCAGAATCGAATTCGCTACTTCTGAATTCAGTTTGCAGGTTCACAGCTTCGATTGGGGAGAAAGTCACAAAGGATACTCCGATGTTCAAATATCGGGCGGGTATCATGTTGGTTCTCCCGATCTACCTATAAGAGATCATTCTTCTTTGAAGCTGGATGTGCCGAATTTTTGCAATGAGATCGTTATTCCTGCCAATTATGTAGGATTGCATGATCCCGTTCATCTGAACGATTATTTTGGTTTTCACTCTTCGGAGTATGAATTCACTTTTGCTAACGTAGACACCACCTTTGCCGTCAATACAAACTCCGATCTTTGGGGATGGAATCAAAACAGGCAAATGGTTTACACTGTATCCGGGATGAGCCAATATGATAATTTTGAACGTTTTTTTCATATCGAAGTCGATGAACTTCCCAATACTTATCCGCCGTTAGTTAGTAATTATTACTGGTTTCATGGTTGGAATCCTGTAACCCAGAAATGGGAAATGGAAAACCGGTTTGATAATGCTTTGCAATACAATCAACCCTGGATCGATGCCCTGCAAGCATCGCTGCTGCATGTTTATGAAATGAATGATAATGAAATTCCAATAGCTCCTTCCAACCTGGAAGTATTCACGGAAAGCGCTGATAAAATCATACTGGATTGGACGAAAGGTGATTGCTACGATATGGATTCTTATGAAATCCTCTATTCTATTGAACCGATCGCAAATGGAAATTTCACAATTCGAGACAGAAATAATAACGGACGATTGGCTTGCCTGGCTCAGGATAATTATACTCTGGGTGGATTGGAGCCTGGAGATCAATATTATTTTGCGGTTCGCATCAGAGATAAAAACGGCAATTATTCCGAACTTTCCAATGAAGTTTTAGGAACAGCCGGTCCGGTTATCATCAATAATTTTGCCGCTTATGGTCGGGATGAACAGATCAATCTGTCCTGGCAGTCTGGCTGCGACACAACTTTTTCCGGTTTTAATATCTATCGAAAAATTGCACCGGAGGATTTTCTGCTTTTGGATTCCTGGCTCACGAATCCGAACCTGGTCGGTCAATCCGGCTCGAACATTCCCTATTCTTACGTGAATACGGAAACCGAAAACGAGATATTATACACTTATAAGATCAGCTTTGAGGATGAAGGTGAAGAGTACTTTTTGGGTGATGAACGTCAGGCAGTTTCCCATAAAATTTATCAACTTTACGCTCATTCGACGACAATGCCGATTGGCAAAACCTGCTTTTTCGGATATAATGAGTTTGCTTCCAACGGTTATGATGCCAATTTTGAAATTCCCGCTGATACAACCACAGTCGGAACTTATTTCATTTGCGAATTTTATGAACAATATTGGGACAATGTTCCTAACCGGTTGGAACAGGAAATCCATGCTGCCTTCGATCCGTCCCGAAGTTTTCGATCCTGGATTTACCGCATCAGAACAAACCTGATCGATGTACCGGTGGAGATTAGCATTGCCAACCTGGAGAGAGATGCAGAAAGATTTTATCTAAATGACGGCAGTGTTTATACCGATTTGACTACCTCTAATCTCATATTCACTCCCACATCCACAGGATACTACACTTTTACTTTGTATTGGGGAAACCTGGTGCCGAATGTTACATTTACAGATTTTGCGAATCAACTTTTGTATCCTTATGAAACGGTTAATTTTAACTGGTCGTTGAATTTACTGTCTCTTATCGATCACGTGAATGTTTATGCAGCTAACGATGAAATCTCAATTCCTGTTGCTTTGGAACTTGATCCAAGTCTTTCTGAAACAGATTGGATAGTTCCTCAGATTCTTATGGAAAATCTGCAGTGCCGAGTTGACCTGGTGATGAATGAAGGCGATACTCTCAGCTATTTTTCTCCTTTCAGATTCGGCATCATTGCTCCCCAGAATATCGTGCAGACCGAACAGGGCTGGAATCTCATCACGAAGAATTTCCAGACTAATCAATATTCATCTTCCCAGATTTTTGGTGAAAATGTAGAATTTTATGCTTTCCAAAATGAAGAATTTTCCCAGATTTTTGAACCTGAATTCCTTTCTCCATATTGGATATACGCTCCCCAGGATAACTATTTTGAATTAAATAACGTGGAAATGCTGCGCAGCGCTTATACTTTTTCACTTGCAGCGGGTTGGAATTTATTGCCCAATCCGCACCGCGCAAACTACGATGTGAAGCAACTTGTTTTCTCGCTCAATTACCAGGATTTCGAATATTACCAGGCTTTGCAGAATCATTTCATCGAACCGGCAGTTTTCAGTTACGACGAAATGTTCAATGCTGAAGAAGCTCTTGCACCAGCTAAGTCTTATTACCTGTATTGTCATGAAGATGGTTTGAGTGTGAAATTCATTCCGTATTATACAAACGAATACACCCCGGAATTTGATCTGGCTTGGCGGATTAAGATCATTGCGGAGCAGGTTGGAATTGCTAAATCTTCCCTGGTTGTGGGAACGGCTGCTTTGGCTGATTCGTTATACAATCCCAACTATGATATTCTGAAACCGGTTCACACACCCTTCGAAAATCCGCTTTCAGTATATCTTCCGTTGGATGTAAACGGAACGACTGAGATGATGCATCAATCATTGATCAGTCCTGAAGCTGCCATTGATGAAATAAGTTATTCCTGGAATGCGGAATTAGCAGTTTCCGAACTTCTGCCGATCACTTTCTCTGCCGAAGATTTTGAAATACCGGAAGGATTTGAAATCGGTCTGCAATTTGAGGATGCGTTTTTTAATCTTTCCCTCAGTAATTTTGTCGAATATACTCCTGCCGATACTTTGCTAAGTTTCAATGTGATCGTTTCCAATGAACTGGCTGGTGCAGATGATCTCCCGCTTCCTGCCGAATATTCTCTCATGAATTTCCCCAATCCTTTCAATCCCAGCACCACGATCAGATTTGATCTACCGGAAGCTGGAAAAGTGAAATTGACGATCTATAACATTAAAGGGCAGAAAGTGAAGCAGCTTGTCAGCGATCAGTTGGCAGCAGGTCAGCATTCCTGCGTATGGAACGGAAAAGATGAAAGCAATAAGCAGGCAGCATCGGGAGTGTATTTCTATCGCTTGAAAGTGGAAGGAAAGAAAACTCTGACCAATAAAATGCTGATGTTGAAATAGTGACATATGTCCCCTCGGGTAAGATTATATAATAAATAAAGCCCAGAGGAGGCATAATGAGAGAACGCGAAAATCAGTTAAGCAGGCTTGAATTAAAAAGCTTTGAGGGAGAGTTTTTGTATGAATTGATTAAT
>JAUSOT010000228.1 GCA_030656075.1 Candidatus Cloacimonadales bacterium | reverse complement strand
GGAAAGGATTATATTGAACCGCCGCTACAGTTATCTGGGTGAACCTGTTCCCCCGCATGATGTTCGGTTTGGAGATTGATACAATATCCTGTGGAAACCACTTGTCTCTGAGATAAAACTCATTCTCTGTATTTTCATTATCTTGCCAGCCAAATGGAATAAGTTTTTTTTCCAGATCAATCTCTTCAACATCATATTTTATTTCAGTTACTTTCAAGTTTCCGGTTTCCGGCAGGCTAACGAGTTTAGTGTAAACAGGAAGTTCAGCCTCACCAATAATGCCGGTGTTCACGCATTCAGAGACAGAAAGAATATCATAATCTTCATTATCAATTTTTTTGGAAGTGATTTTTTCGATCTCAAAATCACAATTGATTTTTAAATTATTTTTTTCACCAGTTAGTTCAATGCTTCCGGCAGTTAACAAAGTAATCACAAGAAAGATAAACAATATAGCAAAAATACCAGCTTTCATTTCATCCTCCATTTTGAGTGCAGTTTTTCCATAACATTAGTTATGGCTGTCGTACAGTAAGCAACAACTTACTGGTAAGCGACGTTCAACGTCGCTTATCATTTTCTTTCGACAGCATCTTATACTCCCTTCTCATCGTTAGGAGAAGGGTTGGGGATGAGGTCGATTTATTTCATCAAGAGCATTTTGCGGGTTTGCTGGAAATCTCCTGATTTTAATTTGGCAAAATAGATTCCGGAAGAAACGGGATGATTGTTTTCATCAGTACCGTTCCAGACTATCGATCCTTCGACTCCGCTCAGGATGACAGGGAATGTTTTTATTTTCTGGCCTTTCAGATTATAAATTTCAATTCGTGCAAATTCGTGCAAATTCGTGGTTTCAAAATTAATCGTTGTCGATGGATTGAAGGGATTGGGATAGATGGATAGCTGCAGATCTGAAGCGATCAAATCATCCTCAACTCCCACTCCGGACTGGAAAGGATATTCCACAAATTCATAGCCGTTATCACTGACACTGATCATTGCTTCGTCCCAGTTTGTGATGGGAAAAGTCGTTTCGAAGATCACAGGTTGGGAATAATCGAAACCTAAGGGTAGAAAGTCATAAATTTCACTGTTTACAATCAATTCTGCAACTAATGGAAAATGGCCATTTTCGTCAAAATAATCAAAAGTAACAATTGTATTTTCTGCGCCGATCACATGCACTTCATTCGATATTTCCGGCAGCACATTGGTGAATGGTTCGATCACATATTGATCGATAACCTGCAGTGAAAATTTAGAGTAATCGGTAAGAAGAAATACATCGGGCAGTGTATAGACGGCGGTAGCCATTTCTACGATGAGAGAGTTGGAAAGATTGGGCCAGTCGCCAAAGAATTCATCATTGGTCAGAGTTTCGAAATTGCATGCCATGATCAGTTGGTCGCTCACCACCTGTGCTTCGATATCACCGATCTGCACGAGTGTTTCCAAACTTATTTCAGTGCCGTTTACCCGGTATAATCCCTGAGGTAGAAAAAGCGGGATATTCCCATAAACCATCGCATAGGCGACCGAATCATTCAGCACATTTTCCGGATTGATGATGAGGGTGATATAGAAAAAATAAGTAGTTGGGAAAATACCTCCGCCATTAAGAGGAAATATTCCGCTATCGCTGTTCAACCCGCCATAAAATTTACTGTTGGAATATCCAAAATAATTTGCTGTGATATCCAGGTTTTGATGAGAAGGATCGAGATTATCACCAATTGAATCAGAGGCAACAAGACTCATTTCGGCAGCTTGCGGCGGAAAAACATCATTCGAGATGAGTGCCGGCATCATAGCAACCAGTGTATCTATTTCTGCCCGGAACCGGCAGGATTGTGCTCCGCCATACAAGGCAGGGATAACGCCTTCATAAGTTAAGCCTTGATAATAATTCATGGGAGTGGATTGCCACTGCGAACCGTCAAAATAAAAAAGTTCTGTCTGGATGTTCGGCAGTTCAATCGTTTCACAGCGGATATGAATGGAATCTTCGGCAGTGTAGGAACTGTTGCGGATATTATTCCAAATTGAAAGCTCCGGAATCTGAGCTGGCAAGATCAGGCAGCCCAACAATATTAACATGAGTAAAGTATATCTTTTCATCACGATTCTCCTTTTTCATCTGCAATAATCAAAATAATTTAGAATGATTAACGTCAAGCTACAAATTAGAATTTCCTGTAATTTCAAGGATTCATTGACGAAATCTTGACAAAATGAACCGGCTCGAATTGTGTCCAAATGGATTATTTGTGAGGAGAAATGGATAATATGCAAAATAGCAGAAATTTCATGAAAGCTGATTTTACTAAGTTACAGGGAATTAAAACCGATCAGATGCTTGATCTGCCACAACCGCCTTTGGAAAAACCTGCTGCTGAGAATGCTGAAATAATAGATTTGATTCCGGTTGAGAATATCAAAATCAAAAAAAATAATCTGCAGGAAAATATCTTCAATCGCAGAAGTCATCGGATTTTTACAAAGGAAGCGCTCACATTGGAAGAATTATCTTTCCTGCTCTGGGCCAGCCAGGGCGTGAAAGAGGTTATCACCCGAGATGACAAAGCTTACGCCACTTTGCGCACCGTTCCCTCAGCCGGAGCGCGGCATCCCTTCGAGACTTACCTGGTTGTTCACAACGTCGAAACTTTGAAACCGGGATTGTACCGTTATCTGGCAATTGGGCATAAACTGGTATTTTTGAAAGAAATAGAAGATCAGCCGAAAAAAATGACAGACGCTGCTCTGGGGCAGGAATTTGCCGGCAAATGTGCAGTCGTTTTTATCTGGGCGATGATAGCCTATCGGGCTGAATGGAGGTATCACCTTGTAGCACATAAAGCAGCGCTTCTGGATGCCGGTCATGTTTGTCAGAATCTCTATCTGGCTTGTGAAGGAATCGGTGCAGGAACTTGCGCTATTGCAGCTTATGATCAGGAAAAAACCGATGATTTGATCGGGGTGGATGACATCGATGAATTCAGCATTTATATGGCTCCGGTGGGAAAACCGGGGAATTGAAGATTTAAGATTGAAAATTGAAAAATTGGTCAAACTCACCCCCGGCCCCTCTCTTCATCTCAAGAGAGGGGAGATAAAGAACATTGCGAAAGAAAATGGTTGTCTTTCTGATCCGGCAATTGCCGGATTGTTCTCTGGAAGAATCTCGAAAAGAGTAAGATGTGAAGCTGAAGGAATATTCAATAGATTCTTCGTGGGAAAGGCTAAGAGAATCCTCAGAATGACAGGTTTCTTTTTTTTCCCCGATTCTGCTTAGGAACATAAATGGGGATGAAGCACATGTTTCGCTAATATGTGATAAAAAGGCAGCAGGAGCTGCGAAAATCGGCATTACAACGCTGGAGCATTGTAACGAGAGAAGAATAACTGCCTAAGAGTGAAATGAATATTGAAAAATTTGACAAAACTCACCCCCAGCCCCTCTCTTCACCCCAAGAGAGGGGAGGGAAAGAATTGTGGATAAAATTCTACGTAAAGCTGTTCCCCTCTTTGTTTAAAGAGGGGTTAGGGGAGTTAGGATAATCATGCCCGATATAGATAATATCTTTACCGTTTCGGAAGTAAGTAAACACATTCGCAATGTGATCGAATCCAACATTCCCAACCTGTTCGTGGAAGGCGAGATCGCCAATTTCACCAAGCACAGTTCCGGCCACATCTATTTTTCTTTGAAAGATGAAAAAAGCAGTCTGCGTTGTGTGTTCTTTAAAACGTATGCCCTGTATTTGACCTTCAAACCCAAAGACGGAGACAAAGTGATCTGCGGCGGGAAAATCTCTGTTTATGAAAAGAGCGGGAATTATCAGTTAAGCGTCACGCGGATGATCCAATCCGGAATTGGCGACCTGCAGCGCAGGTTCGAAGAACTGAAAAACAAGTTGGAAGAAGAAGGTTTATTCGATCCTGAACATAAAAAACCGCTTCCGGAATTTCCCGAATCGATCGGTGTGGTAACTTCCGCCACCGGGGCTGCCATTCAAGATATTCAAAATGTTCTGAATCGCCGCTTTCCGGTGAAAATCTATCTTTATCCGGCTGTGGTTCAGGGTGATGTGGCACCTGGATATATCATCAAAGGGATCAAATACTTCAATGAGGAATTTCCCGTGGATGTGCTGATCATTGGGCGAGGCGGCGGTTCGCAGGAAGACCTTTTCTGTTTCAACGATGAAGAACTGGCTCGTACCATTTTTGCTTCCAAAATTCCGATAATTTCCGCTGTCGGCCATGAGATCGATTTTACCATTTCCGATTTTGTCGCTGATCTGAGAGCTCCCACAC
Organism: Candidatus Cloacimonadales bacterium; assembly: GCA_030656075.1. GTDB lineage: Bacteria > Cloacimonadota > Cloacimonadia > Cloacimonadales > TCS61 > B137-G9. The sequence goes on along the minus strand of JAUSOT010000228.1, from coordinate 6,379 downwards.
CTTCCGCAGCAGCAGAGTTGGCAGTTCCGGATCGGAATGAACTTCTGGACCAGATAGAAGGACTGAAAAGTACGCTGCAATATGCTGCCAAACAATTCTTCTTTTCCAAGAAGATGGAAATATCAGAATTGCAAAATGCCTTGAACGCCCATCATCCGCAAGCTATTCTGCAAAACATGAAACAGCGGTTGAATCAGGCTGTGTTGAAACTGAGTCATGTCACCGATTTGAGAGTGAAGGATTTTCGTATCAGGTTAGAAATCCTGCAGAATGAATTGAAAGAACTTTCTCCGCAGGAAGCTTTGAAAAGGGGATATGCTTTCATTCGCCAAGAACGGAAATTGATCCATTCAGTGAAAGAGATAAAGCTGAAAGATACATTGGAAGTGCTGCTTTCCGATGGAAAATTGGAAGCGGAAGTTATTTTGATTGAGGAAAATAATGAATGAAGAATTCTGTCTTTCTGACGTTTCTTGCACGTCGTTCTCTGGAAGAATCTCAATTTGGCTCAGTTGCAAAGCTGAAGGAAAATTCATTAGATTCTTCGAGGGTGATGCTAAGAGATTCCTCAGAAAGACAGAGTATTGGACTAATGAAAGGATGGGAAAAGCTCCCCTTCGGAAGGGGAGATGCCGGCGAATGTCGGTAGAGGGGTTTTACAGGGCGAATAATATGAGCATATTTAATGATTTGAGCAAACCCCCTTTAGTTCCCCCTTTCAAGGGGGACAAACCGAAATCATTTAAGGCTAAAATGAAAATAGTAAAAATAATAATTTATATCTTTTTTATTTTTAATGTAAATTTCCTGAAAGCCGAAATAAAAGCGCTCTGGGTGCCGATCTGGGAAATTAATCGAGCCGGAAAAATAGACACCCTGTTTCTCGATATTGAAGATCAGGAATTCGATCAGCTTCTGGTGCAAGTGCGATATCGGGGAGATGCAGCCTACATTCCCAATAAACGCGATGCCAGCTTTCCCAACCCGGAAAAAAAATATTTTGGCATTAGTGATTCGACCTTTGATCCTCTGGAATATATCATCGACAAGGCTGAAGAAAGAGAGATTGAAGTTCATGCCTGGTTTACCACTTTCATTATCACCGGTCACGACCTGACCAAGCTCGATTCTTCCCATGTTTTTTTCACTCATCCGGAGTGGATAACGTCTCAGTTCACTTCGCAGCCGATGGATTACCAGGAAGACATGGGCGCTTTTCTCGATCCGGGAATTCCGGAAGTGCAGGATTATACTTTGAACGTGATTCTGGATGTTGTGGCAAATTATGCCATCGATGGGATTCATCTGGATTACATCCGCTATCCGGGAACCTATTTCGGCTTTAATGAACTGGCAAAGAAAACCTTTAAAGCAGAAGTAAAATATCAGGATGCCAACAGTTGGCAGCAATGGAAACTGGATCAGGTGACACGCTTTGTGGCCAAAGTTTCACAGTCTGCCAAAGAAATTTCTCCTGAAATCCGGGTATCGGCAGCTGTCTTTTCAGATGCTGACGAAGCTCACGAAAAATATTCTCAGGATTGGATGTTCTGGCTGGACAAAGGTTATATCGACGAAGCCTATACAATGTCTTATACAACTTCTACAAAACGGTTAGAGCAGGATCTCACCTTTTTGAAAAATTATAAATTAAATGATAAAATCGTGATAGGTTTGCGAGCCTGGGAAAATGGAAATTCTTATCCTGCCGGTAAAATAAAAGAGAAAATCAAAGTGATCGGTAAGTTGGATTATGCGGGTTTTGCTTTGTTCAGTTACAGCGGCATAAAACAAGCGGAATATTTTAAGAATTTGAAAATCAAATAAGTGAAAAATTATGCGAGTAGATCAACTTGCCCCACCCTGCCCTCCCCAAAGGAGAGGGAAACAGGTATAAAAATTTTCGTAATATTTTTCCTTCTCCGCTGGAGAAGGTGGCTGAGTGAAACGAAGTCGGTTTACCCCGTGAAATTCAGCTTGCTGAATATTTCATTGGGGATGAGGTTACATAAAATTATCCGATCATTTAGGTTATAAGGAGTACTAATTATGCGAGTCGATCAGCTTCTAAATAAATTATGTTTGATAAAAACACGTAGTATCGCCAAAAAAGCCTGCGACAAGAATTTAGTGAAAATCAATGGGAAGTCAGCTAAAGCAAGTGCCAACGTTGCGAATGGAGATATCATCGAATATTCGCTTTACGGCTATCGAAATCTGCTGAAGATTATTGAAGTTCCCACAGGAAATGTTTCCAAGACGAATGCTCCGAAGTTTTATCAGTTTTTAGAAAGAGAGAAATTGGAGATTGAATATTGAAAATTGAAGATTGAAGATTGAACCCTTTACAGTCCCTTTCTTTTTGGATAAGATAATCATTTTCTATTGTCATAATTCTTGTAAACCTTCCGAACGGTCGAGAATGTCGAGAACCTTCGGAACGGTTTTTGAAATGATTTGTTTATCCAATATTAGGGAATAAGAAAAGGTGATTGATATTTTTGGCGGTTCGATAGACACACTTTTTTAGTCAGTCCCTATTTGTTCTCACTGGTCTTCATGTTTTTGTGGCGATAAATCCTGCCAATCTGCAAAATCCTGCCAATCCTGCTTCTAACAAAAAAGCCCAGCTTTGCAGCCGGGCTAAAAAACAACATTTCAGCTCTTTATTTGTTGTACTTCTCTACTGCTCCGTCCAGTTCGTCGAAAGCTTGCGAAGCTTTGAACTGATTGTAAAGAGCTTCTTCGTTTTTGATTTGATTTACCAGGTTTTTGTTAACAGCTTCTTTGGGAACGCTCACCCGGACAAAGGTTTGATAACGGTTGTCATCGGTAACGATAGTTTCCTGTTTGGTAACCATTACATTACTGAATTTAGCATTTGCCACTGCTTTCACAACTTTGCTGGTGAGAGCCAGAACCTGCGGATCGTTCACGCCGGCTTCTTCTTCATAATTCTTTACCATACCTTGTACATAGGTTTCCACATACTGAGCTGCAGCCAACATCGCATTGGCATAAGCGGCATCATATGAAGAGTTTTGGGATACTTTGATAGCCATTCCATAAGTTTGTACATAATCCGGGCTGGTTTGTTCCTGCCACCATTCGGGAGCATAAACTTTCTTTGGTCCACTAGATTCGCCTTTGCCACAAGCAGCGATCACAAACAATGCGATTACTAACAGGGTAATGATTTTTTTCATATTACCTCCTCCTATTTTTTTATTGAATATCTCTTTCGTCTTTCACAAAATCAACCGAATTGATGGGAACGATTTCGTGAACATCATTTATCTTAAAAACATGCCAGCAATTGCCCCGCATATCTTCGGGTATTTCAAAAGTAGCCAGCAGTTTTTTCTGACCGTAAACATTTACTGTTGCATTGCTGCGGGATAAATATTTACTGCTCTTTTTGGTGTGATTCGTATAATCGTAAACAGAATAATAATAATCGCCAACCGCAGGTTTATAAATCGTGATGGTTTCCGGCCCGTATTTGTCGGTATCGTCTCTATCCAGGAAATCTCTTCCGCCAATAAGGAATTTATTCCTGTACCAGATATGAAAATCTCCGCCGTCCGGATTTGGTCCGCTCAAATGAGCATCCAGATCTTTCGGTCGGCTGCCCCAGGTAAGAACGATGCGGAATTCTTTGATTTCAGGAGAAAGAGCGGCAATAACTTCGCGTGGTGTTTCATCTGCTCCCATGCGGATTTTGGAAGAAGTTCCGATAAAACCTTCTTTGGCAAAGCTGATTGTATATTCTTCGATCTCTGCCGGAAAGATGAAGATTCCCGACGCATCTGTGACAGTCATATCACCAGTACGCATATAATCTACAATCGACACATTCACTCCGGGCAGAGGATCACCGGTAACCGCATTAACAGTCTGACCCAAAATTATCCTGGATTTGGGAAAGTAACGGATTTCTCTATCCACTTCTCCGCTTTCTGCATCCAAAGTGAAGACTTTACAGGCCATTCCGCTGCCTTCCGGCACTTTGATCAATTCAATCAGATTATTGCCTTTGTAAATGGAGATCATCGGTTTAGCACGAGCGATCAAGGTGGGGTCATTATTCAGATCATCATCAGCGAATTTATCTTTTATCCAGAAAGTGAAATATCCTTCATCCGCATTGATTTTGAAAATTTGCTGGGCTTCCATGGACATTCCTTCGCCCACGGAGATCAGTTTGCCATTCAAGACTTCCTCGCTGCCACCGCCGTTCACGAAGGCATGTTCTTTGCCGATATTGCCGCTCATGAAGCCGTTGCATTCGCCTTCAAACTCATCCCAACTCAGTTGTATCACATATTCTGCAGCTGCAAGGCTGGTACTAAATACGACTAACAACAAAACAATTAAAACTCTCATTGATACTCCTGTGACAAAAAAATCTTTAATCAAAAAACAACGTCAAGGAAAATGTTTTTTCTTGGTTTTTTGATTCAAGTCTATTTTATCCTGTAAAATAGAGCCAACTTTTTATAATTCAATGTCTTCTTCAAAATTACCGATGATATTTTCCACTTTGATCGTTTGAATGAATCCGACTCCGGTTTTATTGAGATCGATACCGTTTTCTTTGAGAAGATTTGCCAGTTTTCGGGCAATATCTCTGTATTCGATATGAGCGAAGATCAGGTTGGAATGCTGAGATTTTCCCTGAGCCATGTAGCTGAGTCCGGCGAAAACAGGCATTTCATAAGCCAACTTTTTAGCCATAGAAGTGGCATCCAGAATTGAGGCATTGGTAATTCCCAGTTCAACCATTGCACTCATTACTTCTTCCGATTTGTCCGGTTCATTCAAAGTCAAGATCAAAAGGAAATTGCCGGCATCTTCTTCGGTCTGTTCTTCATCGTCATATTCGTTCAACAAATCCACAACCTGATCAGAGGTCTCACAGTTCAGCAGTTTTTCTTTGAAATCTTTCTTTTTCAAAATGCGGTTGGATTTTGCCAGAAGCTGCAAATATTCCCTGTTCTGGTTTTCATTGCAGCCGAAGAAGAAGATGATCTTGGCCGGTCCCATCTCAGGATTGTCATAATCGATGCCTTCCCTGCTGATGATGATGCTGACGAACAGTTTTTCGGTGGCATTTGTTCTGGCGTGGGGTAGAGCGATTCCCGGTGCCAGTTCTGTGTTCGCCATCTCTTCTCGATCGAGCAGCGCTTGCAGGAATTTTTTCTTGTTTCGAATGTAATCGTGATTGTAAACATGATTTACCAATCCTTCAAAAAGTTCCATTTTATTCTTTACGGGTGGATCGATCACAACCAGGTTTCTATCAATACTTTTTTTCCACATATTAAAACTCCTTGTTGAACTTAACTACAATTCACTCTTTCCTGAAAATCCTTTATGTCCCAACTTGGTGAAAGTGATTTTTAATAATAAAGGCGTTATTAAAGCCGAAATTATCACCATTAAAATCGTTGCCGACAGAATATCTGTCGAGATCAGTTTTTTATCCAGAGCCATATTCGCCACGATCAATGCTACTTCACCGCGCGGAATCATTCCGGCTCCGATGCGGAATGAACGCGTCCAGTCGAAATTGGTCAGTTTAGCTCCAATACCACTGCCGATAGCTTTTCCCACTACTGCCAGCACAACAAAACTAAGCAGGAAAAATGGTTCTGCTTCGATATCAAAAAGATTAAATCCTAAACCTATATTCACAAAAAAAACATCCACGAAAAAGGATTTTCCGATATTCGTGATACCAGTCTGCACGGCATTTTTATATTGGGTTTGACCTAAAAATAATCCGGCAAAATAAGCGCCGGTGATGGCAGCCAATCCTGTCATTTCAGCAACCCAGGAATATAGCAACACTACAGTAATTGCCAGGGAAATTACCACGTTATCCAAAAGGATTTTTTTTAAATTGAGGAAAAATGGCTGCAGAACGAAAATTCCAAAAGCAAATGCTATGACGAAGAAAGCCACTATCTTTACAACGGAAATAGTGAGCGATGAACCTGCGTCGGATACACCCGAAGCAATACCGAAAATGAAGGTGAGCAGCAGAATGCCGACGATATCGTCAATAATCGCTGCATTTACGATGCAGCGTCCTTCCAAGCCTTTCAATTTTCCCAGATCCAGCAGGGTCATCACACTCACACTCACGCTGGTAGCAGTAAATATCACCCCAACAATCATTGCTTGTGTAAAACTGCCGGTGACGAAATAGTCTAAACCTGCGCCGAGAACGAAAGGTAAAAAAATACCACCAGCAGCAGGCAGTAAAGCTTGTTTGGAATCTTGTTTGATCTTCTTTAAATCAGTATCCAACCCTGCTTCAAAAAGAAGGAAAAGAACACCGATTTCGGCGATCCAGGTGATCACGGCTTCCGGC
>JAUSOT010000076.1 GCA_030656075.1 Candidatus Cloacimonadales bacterium | reverse complement strand
GAGAAATGAGAAAAAGAACTGATCAATAAATAGCCCATGAATTTATTCGTGGGAATTAATTGCATCCCATAAAAAGACGAAAGGCAAAAGACAAAAGAAAAAAGTTCTTTGTAAACATGAATTCATTTGATAAATAGAATTTACTCATTCCCAAATGGAATTTGGGAATGAGAAAAGACTAAAACGCAAAGACTATAAGGAAAAAGGAAATGAAGAAAAAAATTAAAATCCTGATAGTGGAAGATGAAGTGATAATTGCAGAATGCTTGAAGATGGAACTGGAATTAAGCGGTTATGATGTGTGTGATTTTGTAACGAGTGGAGAAGAAGCAATTATCATAGCAAAAGAAAAAGACCCTGATGTCATTCTCATGGATATTTATTTAGCAGGCGTGATTGATGGCATAGAAGCTGCTAAAGAAATAATCGCAAATAAAAAAATCCCCATAATTTTTTGTACAGGATATACTGAGAGTGAAATATTTGAACGTGCAAAAAAGCTCAATCCGGTTGCTTACCTTCGTAAGCCGATAATAGCTGAAGAAGTGAAAGTGGTGCTTGAATATGTTTTTGAATAATGGAGTTTCGGGTTGCGAGTTAAACCATACGAATTTATACCGTTAAATCTTTTATCATCCAACTGGTATGGTTTATACAGAGGAATTCTTTCTGATTGACCTTCGCAATGGTTGGAATTTGTGATGGAGAGACTTTGAGACGAAAGAGTTGCACGTGCACAGTCTTTGCGAAGAATCTTTCAGAGGAATTCTTATGAAGCAATCTGTTTTCTTAATCAATTAATAATTATAGAGATTGCTTCGATTGTTAAAGCAAGAAACAAACTCGCAAAGACGGCAATCATTGTTTTTTTTAAACATGCATTCTATAATACATGACACTTAATACTAAAAGAAAAAGGGCAGAAATCAATCTGCCCTAATTTTATTGTTTTCACGCTTTCGCACCATCGGTTTTACTTATTTAGAAATCTGCTAAAACATCCTTAATGGTCGGAAATCCGATTTCCTGAAGTTCATAACCGACTTTCACAACCGGCTTATTGATCTTAATGATTCTGGTCAGATCGATTGGAGTGGCGATGATGACTACATCGCATTCGGTTGCATTGATCGTTTCTTCGAGATCTTTAATTTGCTGTTCGCCATAACCCATGGCAGGAAGCAGAACGCCAATATCAGGATATTTTTCAAATGTGTCGGCGATCGTTCCAACTGCGTATGGACGAGGATCGACCAGATCGGCTGCGCCGTATTTTTCGGCAGCAACCACACCGGCGCCATATTGCATTTCACCATGCGTCAGAGTTGGGCCGTCTTCCACCACGAGCACGTCAGCGCCTTTGATCAGGTTGGGATTATCCACGGTGACAGGAGAAGCGCCATCGATCACGATTGCATCAGGATTCAGTTCGCGGATATTATCCCGCACGATTTGAATTCCTTCCGGATCGGCGGTGTCTATCTTGTTGATAACTACAACATCAGCATCTAATAAATTGGTTTCACCAGGATAATATGTTCTCTCATGATCGGGTCTGTGAGGATCGACAACCACGATTTTGAGTTCTTTATCGGAAGTGTAGAATGGTGTATCATTATTCCCGCCGTCCCAAACGATCACATCGGCTTCTTTTTCTGCTTCACGCACGATAGCTTCATAATCCACACCGGCATAAATGATGCTGCCCATGGCAATATGAGGTTCGTATTCTTCCATTTCTTCGATCGTGCATTTGTGTTTAACTAAGTCTTCCAATACGGCAAAACGCTGAACTTTCTGCTCAACCAGGTTGCCGTAAGGCATTGGATGGCGGATAGAAGCTACTTTCAAGCCTTTGGCTTTGAGCGCTTTCACAACGGTTCTGGTTGTCTGGCTTTTGCCGCATCCTGTGCGTACGGCACAAACTGTAACGAGAGGTTTTGTTGTTTTAACGCGGGAATTTTTCAGACCCATCAGTTTGAAATCAGCTCCGGCAGCGTTCACAAGAGAAGCATTGTTCATAACCCTTTCATGGGGAACATCACTGTAAGCGAAAACAACTTCGTCAACATCATGTTTGTGGATCAAGTCTATGATCTCTTTTTCTGCATAAATGGGGATACCTTGGGGATAGAGTTTTCCAGCCAGTTCAGCCGGGTATTTTCTTCCGTCGATATCGGGAATCTGGGTAGCGGTGAAAGCCACTACATCGTAATTTTCGTTGTCGCGATAATACAGGTTGAAATTGTGAAAATCACGTCCGGCAGCACCCATAATGATGACTTTTTTCTTCATCTTTTTTACTCCTTATCTATTAAATAGAATTTAATTATCTGCCAAGCTTTAAAGATAGGGTTTAACGTCAAGGAAATTAAGCTTTGAACAACGAACTCAAACGAACAAAATAATTGAAGTTGTCTTTCTGAGGTTAACCTTGAAAAGGCTTCTGTCACGAACTTCTCCCAGTTTAGCACTTTTAAGGTTTCTTTCAATCTCATCCTTCCGAATTATCTATCACAAGAAAAGCAAGAAGATATGCTTCGGAAGGTTTTTTATAAGAAACACATTTTTTCTTTACTATTTTGAACTATATTATTTTTCAGTATCTAAATTAAAAATTAGTAGTTGGTTCAATCGTCTCGATTGAACCTGATGTTTTGACAGATCGTCTCGATCCGGGTGGATTGATGCAGGATTTCGAGACGAAATCAAAAAATGTGCCGGACTCCTCGGGACGAGAAGTCCAACCATGAATGATAAAAGTGGAATAAGGATAGTGAAGTTTAGTAAATGTCTTTGCGAGTTTTCTTCCTGTTGAAACATTCGAAGCAATCTTAAAGTGCAAGAAAAGAAAGAAATGATTGCTTCGTCGCTAAACTCCTCGCAATGACTAAAGAAAGAGAAAAGAAGGAGCAAATATGATAGCAGTAGTTACGTGTGATATTATAAAATCAAGGCAGTATTCCAACGAAGATAGAGGAAAGGTGAACGACTTGATTAAGACTGCGTTCAACGAGACGAGCGAGCTTCTACCCGAAAGCAAAGCTGATAAACTTTCCTTCAGCATCATTCAGGGTGATGAGTTTCAGTTTATTCTTGAAAACCCGGCGCTGGCCTACAAGTTTGTAGTTTTCTATCGAATTATCTTGGCTCTCAAAGACTTGAAGCCTAAATTTCGGGCTGGCATTGGTATTGGTGATGTTGCAGTCGATAATGACACTTCCTACAAAATGGACGGTTCTGCTTTTCATAATTCCAGGGATGCTTTTCAGAAATTCGGGAAACCGAAATTCAGGAATCGGATAACCAGCATTATCAGTGGAAATGAAGAGCTTGATGCTCAGTTTGAGATTATTGCCATGTATAATGATTTCATTGAGCAACGCTGGACGGATAAACAGAAAGAAGCGATATATTGGATTTATCAGACAGATACTTTACAAGAAGCATCTGAGAAACTTAATATTAAATATCAAAATGTTGATAAACGTATTAGGAAAGCAGCTTGGTATATATTTTTAAACGGTCTATCTTATTGGCATGAATTAATCGAAATGAGAGCACACCCTAAATAGGGTGAAATGCCAATTACACCCCGAACAGGGTGAAATTACTGGTTTCATCCCGAATGGGGTGAAAATGAGATTTAATATCGTACAAGGTGAAAAGGAAGGAAAGATGATCTGGAAATTACTTTTAGCTCATGTATTAACAGATTTTTTGTTTCAATCAAATGAAATGGCTACGGGCAAACTGAAATTCAAAAACAATCTGTATCATTGCTTGATACTATTAGCAATATCGTCAGTGCTTCTGATGAATTCACTACCCGTAAAAACCATATTCATGTTGTTGTTGATCTCGATATTCCATGGAATAATCGATTTTGGAAAAGCAAAAATTGATGTAAAAATATCAGGACAATTGAATTGGTTCCTTTTTTCATTAGATCAGTTATTACATATTCTATCAATTTTGCTTATACTGAGTCTTTTCTTTCCGACTTGTGTTGAAACCAGTATTTTGAAATTTACCGGCATTCTTAATTCCATAAATTTCTTTAAAATAGCTGTTTTCTTCTTTGTTATCTCTTTTGGCGGAAGCTATTTCACTGCATCTGTGTGTAAAGGATTCAACCCATCTGAAAAATCTGATAATTCTCTGGAACGTGCTGGTAGATATATTGGGATTCTTGAACGAATAATTGTTTCAGCTTCGATCTTGATCGGACGCTTTGAGATTATTGGCTTTCTGATCGCCGCGAAATCTATAATCCGCCACCAGGAGAAGAATGAGAAAGCCTTTGCAGAATATTTTTTAATCGGCACTTTCACCAGTTTCATCTGGGCTGCTCTATTTACGTTTCTCTATTTGAAACTCTAAAAAACAACCTTTCCGAAGCTTCTTACAGAGAAAATCTTCCAACTAAGATTCGGAAAGATCAAATTAAATTTACCTTCCGAATTAGCTAACATAAGTCAACCTTGAAAAAGCTTCTGTCACAAACCTCTTCCAGCTTAACATTTTTTTAGGTTTCTTTCAATCTCATCCTTTCGAATCATCTATCACAAGAAAAGCAAGAAGATATGCTTCGGAAGGTTTTTTATAAGAAACACATTTTTTCTTTACTATTTTGAACGATATTATTTTTCAGTATCTAAATTAAATTTTAAAAAAGTGGAGGAAAAATGTTAGATAAAGTAAAAGTCCAGTCGGTTCTGGATAAAGTTCGCCCGTCCTTGCAAGCTGATGGCGGAGATTGTGAATTGATCAACGTTCGTGAAGACGGTGTGGTGGAAGTGAGATTGCAGGGCGCTTGTGGAAGCTGTCCGATGGCAACGCTCACACTCAAAGCCGGCATCGAGCGCGTTTTGAAAGAACAAATCCCTGAAGTTAAAGAAGTAATTTCAGTTTAAAAAAAATTGCTATGAAAAAATCACGACGCTCTCAGAATTATTAAGAGCGTTTTGTGCATATTTCATAGACTGCCGGAGGAAAAATGAAACATTCACATTATAGCTGGAGAAGGCTATGAAACACTCACATTATAAAGATGTTGCTTTGGAAGAAGTGACCATGGATGGAGCCAAAAAAACAAAAATACGCTGGCTGATTTCAGCCAAAGACGGAGCGCCGAATTTTGCCATGCGCATGTTTGAAGTAGAACCGGGCGGCTTCACACCTTATCATGCTCATGAATGGGAACATGAAAATTATATTTTGGAAGGTGAAGGTCATCTGACAACCGAAGAAGGAGAAATTCCCTTCAAACCGGGTGACATTCTTTATGTAGAACCGCATTTGAAACACAATTATGTGAACACCGGAGAAAAAGTTTTAAAATTTTTGTGCATGATTCCGAATGATAAACCCAAAAAAGAAGAGAAGAAAACAATTAATCCTTTTGCAGCCGGCGTGGCGAATAATTGTTAAAAAAACTGTCTTTCTGAGGATTTCTTCAATGAAAATTCTTACGAAGAATCTCGCTTTTTGAGATCCTTCAAAAGAACAACGAGCAAGAAACTTCAGGATGACGGAATTCAAGAAAATCTAAAAAAGGGAGGAGAAGTAAATGGAGAAGAAATTTTTTAAAGATTTAGTATTGGCTCCCAGTCCGTCAGGATTTGAGCAACCAGCCCAGGAAGTCTATCGAAATTATGTGAAAGGTCTGGCAGATGAAGTGAAAACAGACGTGCATGGCAACGTGATCGCTCTTAAAAAAGGAACCGGAAAACTGCGTCTTATGGTGGTTGGCCATGCCGATGAGATCGGTTTGATGATCCATTACATCGATGAAAACGGATTTTTGCGCTTTAAACCGGTGGGCGGCGTCGATCCCAGTTTGCTTCCCGGTTTGAGAGTGAATCTTTATCATAACGGCAAAGTTGTGCGTGGTGTGATCGGTAGAAAACCGATCCACCTGCTGGAGCCAGATGAAAGAACCAAAGCTCCCAAACTGGAAGATCTCTGGATCGACATCGGAGCCAAAGATAAAAAAACTGCTGAAAAAAAAGTATCCATCGGAGATATCGTCACTTTCTCACCTGGAATGGAAATGCTCAGCAGCGACTTTGTGACGACTAAAGCTACTGACAATAAAGCAGGAGTTTATGTTGCCGGTGCGGTTCTCAAGGAACTGGCCGCTGAAAAAGTTGTTCCGAATGTTTACGCCGTTTCTTCAGTTCAGGAAGAGATCGGATTGCGCGGTGCGATCACCAGCGCTTTTGGCATCGATCCTCACATTGGAATCGCTATCGATGTAACTCATGCCACCGACTATCCGGGTTTAAATAAAGCGCTGTTAGGCGAATGTTCTTTGGGCAAAGGTCCGGCTATCGTCGTAGGTGCAAATATCAATCCCAAAGTTTTTCAACTTCTGAAAAAAGCTGCGGAAAAAGCCAAAATCGAATACCAGGTGGAAGCTGCTCCCCGCGGAACAGGCACCGATGCGAATGCAATTCAAACCACACGCTCCGGTGTGGCAGCAGGATTGGTGAGCATTCCCAACCGCTACATGCACACTCCGAATGAGATCATTTCTTTCAAAGACCTGGATGGGGCGGTGAAGATCATTGTTGAGTTCATCAGAATGATTGATGATAAAACGGACTTTATTCCTAAAGTATAATAAAACGAAAAGGGTAGAAGTGGATTGCATTTCTACCCTTTTTTGTGTTTGTAGATATTTAATATCTTGTCTTTCTGAGGAATTCTTCCTACTTTTCTCACGAAGAATCTCGCTTCCTGTTCAATAAAGCTGTATGATAGATTCTTTGTCGAATGCCTTTGCGAGAGTATCTCAGAATGACGGATAAAGAGAGGGGAAATGATCGAAGTTAAAAACCTGACCAAGATTTTCCTGCAGAAAAACGGAGAAGAACTCTTTGCGGTGAACGATCTTTCATTTATTGTTCAAAAGGGCGAAATCGTTGTTCTTCTGGGAGTGAACGGAGCAGGAAAAACCACTTGCATGCGTATGCTCTCTACTGTCTTGAAACCCAACTCCGGAACTGCAACTGTGGAAGGATTTGATATTCTAAAACAATCCCAACAAGTTAGAGCCAACCTCGGTTACCTTTCCGGAGATACCGGATTATATTCCAGGCTTACCGCCCGGGAAACGATCACCTATTTCGGCAGATTGTACGATGTTGATGAGCCAAAGATCAAATCTCGCATCTTGGAAATGGCTGATCTGCTGGATATGCATAATTTTCTGGATAAAAAAATTGATTTACTTTCCACCGGCATGAAGCAAAAAGTTTCCATCGCCCGTTCCATCGTGCACGATCCGCCGGTGATGATCTTTGACGAGCCTACTGCCGGACTGGATATTCTCACTGCCAAAAATATCGTTAATTTTATACATAACTGCAAAGAAAACGGCAAATGTGTGCTTTTTTCCACGCACATCATGCGTGAAGCCGAACGGATTGCCGATCGCATCGTGATGATCCATGAAGGAAAAATCCTGGCGGAAGGCAGTTGGGATGATTTGCGGACAGCGACCCAATTACACGATCTGGACGACATTTTTATTCATTTCGTAAATAATTCCAGCCGGGAGGTGAACGATGAATCTGCATAAGATTATGATCATTTATCGCAAAGAAATGCTCGATCTGCTGCGAGACAGGCGGACTGTGATCACTTCCTTTGTTCTTCCCGTCATTCTCTACCCGCTTTTAATGATCGGATTTTCTTCCATGCTGTCGCGTCAGGAACACGTATTGGAAAAACAGGAGATGACGATTTACATAAATAATCAGGTTATGGATGAATCATCGCTGCTCATCGAAAAAGAATTAGAAAAACTCGAAACATTTCAGATCATGGAACCTATCAACCTCTTTGAAAAAGCGAATTATCTGCCGCTTGTAGAAGACAATTCCATCCAGGCGCTTATCGAGATTCGCGACAGCCTTTCCACTAATGGCTATCTGGTTTATATTACGACGGTCAGCTATAATCGATCGGATGATAAAAGTACGCTGGCTTATGAGAAAATAACCAATGCTTTGAAAAATGTGGAATTTGATCTGGTAGGGGAAAGATTACAGAAGATCAAGATCAATCGGGAAATCCTGAATGCCGTGGACATCAAAGAAGAGAATGTTGCGCCACCTGAAAAAATGGTTGGTTTTGCGTTGGGAAAATTCCTGCCGTATCTTTTGATAATTCTCACCATCAGCGGCGCTTCCGTCATTGCTTCCGACCTGGTGGCAGGAGAAAAAGAAAGAGGAACGCTGGAAACGATTTTAGTGAGCGCTGCCCGCCGGAACGAACTCGTTGTGGGAAAATATCTCACGATCATCACAATCTCCCTTCTAACGGTTCTCTTAAATCTTTTCAGCATGTACATTTCATTCACATATATTCTCAGTCAAGCAGGAGAAGTAGCGACCAAACTGCAGCTTCCCCTGGGAAATTTCGCTCTCATCCTGGTTTTAATGCTGCCGTTGATCACCTTATTTTCAGCAATTCTGCTTTCCATTTCCACCTATTCCCGCAACATCAAAGAAGCGCAGAGTTACCAGATGCCGCTTATTTTCGGCAGCATCATGCTTTCCATGGTCAGCTTTTTGCCGGGATTCGAACTGAACTTCGGTTTCGCGCTCATTCCTATTGTCAATTTTTCGTTGCTCATCCGGGATATCATGCTGAGTAATTATAATATTCAATATCTTTTTTTGATCATTGGATATACGATTTTATTAGATATAATCGTCATTGCGATTTCCATAAAACTTTTCAACAGCGAAAGCGTGCTCTTCCGAACTGCCGAAGAAAAATCTTTAAAATTCTGGGGAAAAGGCAAAAAAGATATTTTCTCGACTCAATTCGTTATGCTGGTTTTCTTTATATTGCTGCTTGGTTTATTTTACATCGGCGGAAGCTGGCAAAGCAAAGATATCATGAGCGGACTCATCAAAAGTGAGATTTTCATAATTCTGCTGCCCGTAATTTTCATACTAAGGATTTCCAAAACCAACATTAAATCTACCTTGCGCCTGAATAAAACAAATCCTCTAAACTTCCTGCTGGCACTGGTTGCGGCGATTCCTGCTTTAATTGTTGTGGCAGTTTTAGGTCAATTGATCAATTTGGTTTTCCCTATCTCGGAATCTTATGTTGAAGGCATGAAAAACCTGTTAACTGCCTCCGATGGAGGTTTTTGGTACAGTATTTTAGTGATTGGTGTTTTAGCCGGTATTTGTGAAGAAACTCTCTTCCGAGGATATATCATAAATGGCTTCAAAAAATTAGGATTCTGGAAATCGATCATCATTTCAGGAGTTCTGTTCGGAATTTTTCATCTCGATCCCTTCCGGTTGATCCCGGCATCTTTGCTCGGTATGTGGATGGGATATCTTCTGCTGCAAACCAACAGCATTTTCGTTCCCATGTTTGCGCATTTCATAAATAACAGTTTGACTATTGTCATCACAACTTATGGAGATAAAATACCGGTATTAAAAACGTTAGCAACTGCTGATATAATTCCTTACTGGTATATTTTTCCGGCCGGATTGATCGTTTACCTGGTTTATCTTGTTGTGGAAAAAATCAATCCAAAGATAGAAATCAATGAACTTTAAATTATTGCTTTTCCTTTTTCTTGCAGTTTCTCTACCACTGAAAAGTGAAATGATCGGTTCCTATTTTAGTGGTAAAATCAATGATAAAGAAATCTGGCTGAAGCTCGATATTGAAGGTGATTCTTTGTCTGCTGAACTAAGTATATCCGATAAAGTAGCTGCAATACCTCTAATCGGAACCTTCGATTCGATCGATAATTCTGTTTTTTTACAGAATCTGAAATCTCAAATTATCCTTACGGGAAAATATTTTGACCGCAAGCATGAAATAGTTGGAAAAATGCAGTTGGATTCTGCCGAATATGAGCTTCATTTGCAGGAATTTGCATCTGTTTTGCATTCCCAGAATAATATGAACAGGCTGAAAACAACAGTGGAATTTCCCGTTTTCGTTGAGCGGATTGATTTTCTGGCTAAGCTCAACGAATTCCAGCAAAAAGATCTCGTTCAGAAAACAAACGAGTTCTTTGCGGAAGGGCTTCAGCAGTGGCAGGATTCTTCTGAATTCTTTAATGGCTATGAAATGTTTCTTCAAAATGAAATCGAATTTTTGGCGGATGGATTGGTAAGCTTACTGCAAACCGATTATGAATTCACTGGCGGTGCGCATGGAAATACTGCATTTCACGTTTTCAATTTTTCCCCCGAAAACGATACTTTGGAAACCATCAACTTGAGCGATTTTTTCATTCCGGAAAGTGATTATCTTCCCCAAATATCCAACCTCTGCATCAGTAATCTGAAACAACAGAATGCCTCTTATGTTATCGATGGAAGCGTTGAATCGGTTTCTGAGGAATACTTGAAAATTTTTACTTTCAATCGAAATTACCTGATATTCTATTTTGAACAATACATTATGGGGTGTTATGCTGAGGGCACTTTCCGGATAGCGATTCCCTGGCAGGAGCTGAAATCCATCCTGCAAACTAACGAACTAACAGACAAAATTATAAAAAAATAGATTGATAGAAAAATCGCAATTAATTAAATGATATTTGAAAATTCTATAAGAGAGGGGGAATTATGTGCGGCATAGTTGGATATATCGGTACCAGGAATGCCACGCCAATTACTTTGGAAGGCATAAAACGCCTGGAATATCGTGGTTACGACAGTTCAGGATTGGCGATCATCGATGCTGAAGGTAACTTAAAAATACATAAAAAACCCGGCAAGATAATAGAATTGGAACGTACATTACCTTCTCCTGAAAAGATTTACGGCACGGTTGGCATTGCTCACACCCGCTGGGCGACTCACGGCGAACCGACCGAAGTAAATTCTCATCCCCACACCTGCTGTCATCATAAACTGGCTCTGGTACATAATGGAATTATTGAAAACTATCGCAATTTACGCAAAAAACTGGAATCGGAAAATCACATATTTGTGAGTGATACCGACACAGAAGCTCTGGTTCATCTGATCGAACATTTTGCTAATAAGACAGATAATCTGACCCAGGCAGTTCAGGAAGCATTAAAATTAGTAGAGGGAACTTATGGAATAGCGTTGATCAGCTCTGATCATCCCGATCAATTGATCGCTGCCCGAAAGGGAAGTCCGCTTATCCTTGGTATTGGCGAAAATGAATTTTTCATCACTTCCGACGTAAGTGCGATCATCATCCATACCAAGAAAGTTATTTATCTGCAAGATAACGAGATCGTTACCTTAAATAGAGATTCTTTTAAGATTACAACCCTGGAAAATGAAGCAGTTAATGCCAAAATATCCGTAGTGGATTGGGATGTTTCTTCTATCGACAAAGGTGAGTTTAAACACTTCATGTTGAAGGAGATTTTTGAGCAGCCCGTCTCGGTGGAAAATGCTTTCCGCGGTCGCTTGTTTCCTAATCTTTCCACAGTACGTTTGGGCGGTTTGAATATGACCGGAGAGGAATTGCGGCGGATACAGCGGCTTCAGATTGTTGCCTGCGGAACTTCCTGGCATTCTGCTCTCATCGGAAAATATCTCATCGAAACACTGGCGCGCATTCCAGTGGAAGTGGAATATGCCAGCGAATACCGTTATCGTAATCCGATCATTCCACCAGAAACAGTTGTTATTTTTATCAGCCAATCCGGTGAAACTGCCGACACACTGGCAGCTATGCGCGAAGCGCAAGCAAAGGGCGCCAGGGCATTAGGCATTACAAACGTGGTGGGAAGCACAATTGCCCGGGAATCGGATGGCGGAGTTTATATTCATGCCGGCACAGAAATAGGGGTGGCTTCAACTAAAGCTTTTACGTCTCAGGTAACTATCTTATCCATGATCGCAGTTCTATTGGGAAGAATGAATAACCTATCTCCGACTTTCGGCGCTTCCTACATCAAAGAAATCCAGAAATTACCGGAGAAGATCCAGCAAATTTTGGATACAAACGATAAGATTATGGAAATCGCCAAAACGATAATCGATGCCAAAAATGCTCTCTATCTGGGAAGAGGAGTAAATTTTCCGGTTGCTTTGGAAGGTGCCCTCAAACTGAAAGAGATTTCCTATATTCATGCGGAAGGCTATCCTGCTGCTGAAATGAAACATGGACCGATTGCCCTTATCGATGCCAAAATGCCGGTAGTTGCCATAGCTCCTGATGACATGATTTATGATAAGATCATTTCCAATCTGCAGGAAGTGAAGGCTCGCAACGGACGCATCATTTCCATCGCTACGGAAGGTGACAAACGTATCGCTGAGAACTCGGAAAGCGTGATCTACGTTCCCAAAACAATTTATACTTTGCAACCGATCCTGACAGTGATCCCGCTGCAGCTTCTGGCTTATTATGTGGCGAATCTGCGCGGTTTGGATGTAGACCAGCCGCGTAACCTGGCCAAGAGTGTAACCGTCGAATAATCACTTTCATGAGCGAGAAAAGCCGCGACCTGAATCTGAAAGGGATTATCCTGAAGAAAACTCCTTTTCGTGAAACCAGCCTGATCCTGGATATTTTCACTCCCGATCTCGGTTCCATTCCAGTGATGGCTAAAGGTGTACGCCAGGAAAAAAGTAAAACCACCGGTTTGCTGGAAATTCTCAATGAACTCGATTTGAGTTTATATAAAAATCCTGCCAGCGATTGGTATATTTTCAAAAGTGCCGAACTGCTCAAAGCGCATCTATACGAAACGAATTTCCGCACCGGCATCCTGATGCAGGGAGCTGCGGAAATCTATAAACAACTGCTGCTGGAATACAACGATTATGCTGAACTTTATGAACTTCTTCAGCAATATCTGCTCTATATCCGTACAATTCCCAGGAACGGCATTGCCATTTTCTGGCGGTTTCTGCTCAAACTGTTTCGGCTCATCGGCATAGAATTCAGTGTTAATCTTTGTGTTGAGTGTAATCAGGAAAACAACTTCGTGGCCTATTATCCGCAAAGACACGGTTTCATCTGCAAGAATTGTTATCGTCCGATTTTTGAAAACTTCGTGATCGGATTAAATAGAGAACAGGCAGATATTTTCGCTAATCTAAGGCAGATCGGCAAATTACTTGATGAACTTATCATCAGCAAACAAACTATTGATCAGATCAACCGAATTTTCCTGATGCATTTGTCGGAACATTTTCACCAGAAGTTTTTTTTGAAGAGCGTGGAGATGTATTAGCAAAGAGCATAGGGCAAAGAGCATAGGGCAAAGAGTAAAGACAAAAGAACAAAGACAAAAGATAAAAGTGCATCTAATATTTGATGCTTTTATATTCCAGTTCGAATTTCCTATTTCCAACAGGAAAATATAAAATGACATTTTTTATGTCGTAAACCAATTCAAAAAAAAGTTTCCCGCCGATTTGCTGACCTGGGAAAAGAGTAGTTTTACGAAGTGCGTTATTTTCGATAAAATTACGGTCACTATTAATCCGGTCAATTCTGGTCAAATTGCTTTGCTGATGTTTTTCAGCATCGATGTTTCTAAGTTCTCTTTCAATTTCATCCTGCTGCCTTTCTTCTTCAGTTTTGTTTCGGTCGCTGATATCTTCGACAACATCAAAAAAGGAAAACAATAAATTTGTTTGCATTCTCGACAGGTTGTCGGCATGATAGTGTTCAATCTGTTTATCACTTTCAAACAACATCACTTCAGGATCTAATGCATTATTTGTGATCTCTTCCTGAAATTTATTAGTGAAAACACAATAGAATTGGATCGGATCGATCACGAATGTTTCATTTGAATTATTCGAAATTGCCAGATCGAACCAGGCAACTCCATGCAGTGAATAGTCATAACTAACAACAATCCGGATGCTGTCATCTTCCAGCTTCACCAGCTCTCTGCCCTGCTGCCAGATCTTATCCTGATGATTCGCTTCGAATTGATAAACCTTGCGAGCCGGAACGAAACAACTGATCAGTAGCAATAATGTTGCAACCAGCAAAATCCAAAATTTCATATTAGATTCTCCAAAAAATAATTTTTCATTTCAACATCAAACATTTCTTCACAGCTTCGGTTTTGTTGCCAACTTTCAATTTATAGAAATAAATTCCTGAACTGACAGGATTGCCAGTATCGTTATCTCCGTTCCAAACAACTGAATGTTGACCTGTTGATCCTTCGACTCCGCTCAGGATGACAGGTAAAGTTTTCACTTTCTGGCCTTTCAGATTGTAGATTTCAATTCGTGGCAATTCGTGCAAATTCGTTGTTTCAAATTCAATCGTCGTGGATGGATTGAAGGGATTGGGGTAAGATCGAATAGAAAATTCAGGTTGGATAATTTCCTGATTATAGATTTTCGTTTGCAGGTCAATAAACCCGCTTTGAAGATAAATATTTCCGAAATTTGTGAGGGAATCTGTCACATTGTATAACAGATATAAGGAATCCGATTCGCTGTAATTTAGTGTCATCCTGGAAGTGAAAGGTGAGAAATTTGTAAATTCCGTTTCCAGATCATAAACGTTATTCCAGTTATCATCATGTGAATAATTGAAGTGCAAAGTCAGCGGTTCAGGATTGATCTCGTCGATTATTATCTCACTGTTTATGAGTACCTTCACATCACCATTGGAAATACTGAAATCAGTTAAATTACAGGCTGTTTCAAAGTTGTTGATGTTTTCGATTTCATGATTCGTCAGGTCATATTTCAGGATAAATTCTGTTTCATTATCGAAAAAGAAATTATCAGAATTACGGATATGCAAGTATAAATCCTGGATCAATTCTGCATCCAAAAGATGCGGTGAAATAATTTCGGGATTATATTCCAAATCTATACTTACTTCTTCGATCAATCCATTTTCATCGAATATTAGCAAATTGATAGTTGGGTCTCCAGCTTCCTGGTAAGCAACAATTAGTAAACTGTCATTGGCACACATACGCAGATTATACACTGCTTCGGGAAAATTCTCCTCATAGAAAAAGGTGAAATTTTCTCCATTGTCGTTTGATCGTAATATTTTGAAAGAATCTGAGTTATATAAACCAGCATTGGAAATATCTATCAGCTTTTGAAACTGCATTCTTTTATCATAATAATGATCTTTCCCATATCCTGTGGAACCATGATAACCATCAAAATGCTGATTAGCAATATCCCATTCGTTATTAGCAGGATGATTGAATGGATCGGTTCCTGATCTGTGGATATATCCTCTTTTCCTTGTTATTGTCATCCCCCAGAAATGATACATTCCTCTTTCGAAAACTATATCCTCGGAAGATTCAGGCCAGACCGGATTATACCAGGGATAATCCGTACCATATGGCGGTACATCAGGTTGAGAATAGTCAGGAGATTCATAAGGAAAGCCACAAGCAGAATATCCTGCGGGAGGATTATTTCCATGCAAAACAAAAGCCTCTAACTCAGGTGGAACCGGTTCGGTGGGTTCAAAGATGTATTTATGTAGATCAATATAGTTGAGATATTCCTGATTACCAGTATTTGGATCAGTCCACCAGAAATTAGGTGTGGATCCATGTGGATGTTGATACTCGAAACTGACAAATCCAGTATATGCATAAGGATTTCCGATGTCTTCACCAACGGCAATCAGCATTCCATAAACATAGACATCGCCATCACAGTTTGGTGCTACGATTTGATTCTGAAAAGGATCAAAATGTTTATATTTCAATAGAATTTTATCCTCCGAATATAAACATAGAAAATCAGTTGTATTTAAATTGAAAATGTTATCAGGAGCATCCCCCGGGTCTGTGTTTTCATAAAGCAGATCATTTGTTATATAGATATTTTCCGGGCTGCCCCAGGACTGCATTCCACTCACGGTTCCTTCAATCCAGAGAGTGCATTCCACCCAGACAGATTGATTTTCTAAAGTTCCGGTTGGTCCCGCAGTCCAGATCGTGTCATAAATCGCAACTTCATTCACCCAGATAGAATCACCGATCGGGAAATCGGGATGGGCGGCATCGGGATAGGAATTGTAAACTGTGAATAAGGAATCTCCGACGTGCTCGATGTTGCCGATCATAGAAGAATAACTGTTACCATTGATCTTCACATAAACTATTTCCGCATCGGCGGGGAAGGGGCGGATGCCGTTTTGTTCAATCTGGCTGAGTTCACGTGATTCGTCAGCAATAATACTCTCTATCTGTTTTGTTTGGAATGCATTGTCTTCATAGCAATTGTGCTCGTATAGAATGTAAATTGAATTATTCATCTTTTCTATCTGTATTTGTTCACAGGTGAAATCATCAATCAATAATCCAATTTCAAACGTATTCCCATAATCATTCGAAATTGCCTTTCTGATACCGATCCCTGTAAAATAAATAATAATTATTGTATTATCTTCAAAAACTTCAATTACTGGATTAATGAGCATAATCTCAGAAGAATCTATAATTGTTGATTCGAAGCTTAATCCGTTATTTTCCGATTTTGAAAACATGATTCTCAAGAGAGAAGCTTCGATTGTATCGGGAACGCTTTCAATATATGTGATATAGATCTTCTCACCTTGAATTTGATAGGCATATTGTCCGTCAAAGTCTGTTAAAAATTGATCATTTATTTGGATCGGAGCATTGAACTGAGCATAACAACTTACTGCTATAAATGCAATTACCAAACTTAACACTTGTTTCATCTGTCCTCCTATTTTCATTTCAACATCAAACATTTCTTCACAGCTTTGATTTCATAACCCACTTTCAAGTTAAAGAAATAAACTCCCCTCAATCTTCTCTGAATTCCTGATGAAGAAGCTTAAGTATCATACTTCTTTTTTCATCACTGACCAAAGAACCTTCAGGCAAGCGGTTAAGTCAAGTGAATTTTGCTGCGAGATTTATTTTTGAAATATCGCTCATTTATTTTGACAAATTCATCTTGTTATCCAGAAAAGAACCATGAATTATGATGTAATGGTCAGCGAGTGTGCTGTATGAATTATCATGTTTTAATTATCGGTGGCGGAGCAGCCGGGATGATGGCAGCGGGGATGGCTGCCAAAAATGGTAAGAAAACAATTCTCATCGAGAAGAATCCTGTTTTAGGCAAGAAACTGCTCATCACCGGTAAAGGACGCTGCAACCTGACCAATTACTGCGAAATTCCGGAACTGATCGAGAATATTCCCACCAATGGTAAATTCCTGATCAACGCTTTTTATCAGTTCAACAGCTACGACACGATTTCCTTCTTTTCCGATCTGGGATTGGAGATCAAGATCGAACGTGGAAACCGTGTTTTTCCCACCAGCGACAAAGCTGCTGATGTGGTTCATGCTCTCATCAAGTTCATTCATCAAAATAAAGTTGAAGTGCTGCATACTGCCGTGGAATCAGTTCAAAAATTCGGAAATCTGTTTGCAGCTAAGTTGATCGATGGGGAGGTGGTACGAGCTGAAAAGCTGATCATCGCTACCGGCGGAAAATCCTATCAGGGAACCGGTTCCACGGGTGATGGCTATAAATTTGCCCGAACTTTCGGGCACAAGGTCACCAGATTCAAACCTTCACTCGTTCCCATCGAAGCAATGGAATTCGAGCCTTCCAATTCCAGAGTTCGCATTCCTGCTCTGCAGGGACTTTCACTTAAAAATATTTCCATCAAAATTTTAGATAAGACCGGACAGGAAGTTTATGCCGAGTTTGGTGAAATGCTGTTCACTCACTTCGGGATTTCCGGCCCGATCATTCTATCCGCCAGTTCGCATTTACATTCCATCGATGATCACATTTTATGTATCGATCTGAAACCTGCTCTGGATGAAGAAGCTCTTGATCTGCGCCTGCAAAGGGACTTTAGTGAACATTCTCAGCAGCAATTTCAAAACGTTTTGAAGAATCTGCTGCCAGCCAAAATGATCCCCGTGTTTATTATTTTGAGCAACATTCCAGCAGAAAAGAAAACCGGACAATTGAATCGTGAAGAAAGAAAAACCGTTCTTCATCTGTTAAAGAACCTGAAGATCAAACTGGATAAATTCCGTCCCATCCAGGAAGCAATAATCACCAGCGGTGGAGTGGATGTGAAAGAGATCGATCCCAGAACCATGGAATCGAAATTGGTTCCGAATCTTTATTTTGCCGGAGAAGTGATCGATGTGGATGCTTACACGGGTGGATTCAACTTGCAGATTGCCTGGAGCACTGGATTCGTGGCAGGGAAGGGATAGAGAATCAAGCAGCTGCGTTTTTAAATTATCATAATTTATAACCGAAAAGTTTGACTTTTTTCTTTCCTTTTCATTTTTGAAATATCAAAAGATTTTAGAAGGAAAAATGAAATTTTGCAATTTATTATTAGCATTGTTTATTTTCTCTGTTTCATTGACGGCGAATGAATTGTCACTTGAAAGTATTTCATCCATTCGTAGTATTTCTGAAATCCGGAATCCATCAAGTTCAGGAAATTGCCTTGAAACATTCAATTATTCCTTTAACTGCCCTTTAGAAGAAATAAGATCAACAGATGGTTCCACTTTGAAGCTGAACAATACCAAACAATATTTTGAACCAACAAAACCCATTGTTCCTCAAAAAAACTTTCATATATCGTTATCCGGACATTATAAGATTAATGAAATTACGGTAAACAAAGGTCATGTTGAACATTATCACACATTTGAAGAAATTGCGGCTTCAGATAATTTCTTGTACACAGATGGTGATTTGCATCAGAATAATGTGTCCGAAAAAGATAAATCAGTGTATGAAGCTGATGCTTTCTATCCAAATAAATGGCTTGATTTCACAGGAGGTTTTGATGGAAAGCAAACTCAAATCTACATTCATGTTTTTCCGGTGCAATGGAATCCTGTTTCCAAAGAAACCTATTTTTTAAGGGAATTCGAGCTTTCTATTTCGGGTGAAAAAATAGATCCTTTTAAATATGCAACTAAAGATGATTTCTATACTGAAGCTGAACATATCATTCTATCTTCAGGAAGTTGGATGGTTTTAGCTGATTCGATTGCAGAGTTTCATAATATACCATCTGCTGCCATCAATGTGGATTCGATCTATGCAGAATATGAACCGGCAGAAGACCCTGTAGAAGAAGGCTGGGCTTTATATCCCAACGAAGACATCCATGATTATCAATATGAAAATGCTTTAAGGATAATTTCATATTTGCGTGATTTAGAAGCACATCCAAATTTGGAGTATATCACCGTTTTGGGTGGTGCTGAACTAATCCCGCCATCCTATTATTTTTCTTTTGGTAGTGTTTTGGATTATGAAAGATGGTTACCTTCCGACCATTATTTTGCCTCCCCCGATTATGATTGGATTGATAACTACGCAACTACAAGAATCCCTGTTCATGATATTGAAGCGGCATCTGTTTATTTTAATAAAATGAGAAATTTTGTTGATAATAGTTCAGGAGATTGGACGAGAAAAGCGGTTGTTTCTGGCGGCCAAACCTGGGGAACAAGTATGTATTTTGGAGAGATGAGTAATAATCAACTGATCTGCGACGATGTTTTTGATGGATGTGAGATTCAAAAATTTCAGGAAATGCGGGGAAATTTCTTTGGTGAAGATATTATGAATCACTGGTTGAATGAAGATTTTCTCTGGTATTTCAATTTTTCTCATGGCGGTGGATATGATATGGTTTTTGGAGATGGCACCAGGATTACCAATGATGATGTACAAGAATGGCCAGCCAAAGAAAGAGTACCGATTATTGTAGATAAGGCTTGTTGGAATGGAGTTTTCGATACTTATCTTTACGATCATCCACTCTTTGAAGGCACATCTTTTTGTGAGCATGTCTTATCTTCTCCCGGTGGTGGGATTGCCTATGTTGCTGCAACCAGGCAGAGTTCAGGACAACCTGTATATGTGAGTTTTGAAGGCAACATCATACCATACAATTACTCTTCAGATTATGCTTTGTTATATCTATTCTTGCGGGAATATAGAAGTTCGCAAAATCCAACTTTTGGAAATTTATTCAAAAATGCAAAAAATGCTTATCTTGAAGACTACTCGATATCGGGTTATTATGGACTTGCACCTTTTCTTCGCTTTGTGGTTCATGCAGATGCAGCATTGGAATTACCAATTCCACTACCAATTAATTCACAAACGGATATTCCAAATATTACTTTGGAAAATGGACAAATAGAACAATATTCACAATGGCAATATGCGGGAATAAATATAAATTCAAATCCAAGATATTTCATTTCAAATGAAGATAATTATGAACTTCTTTCTTTTTCTTTCTCTAATAAGGTAGTTATAACCACATCTGAAAATATAACAAACGAATTTTCTCTTTCCGGCGATATTTGTAATCAAATAATCATAAACCGGCTTAACAATGTTGAGCAAAAAGAACGCTGGCATTATAGCTGTTTAATTCGAACTGAAAAAACTATCGATGGTCAGCTAGTGTCACGTCAAGCTTGACAAGACGTATCGGGAAAATATATTTGACCACATATGGAGGTAAGAAAAATGATCAAATATGTGGTAAATTTAACCAAAGAAGAACAGGAAGAATTATTGAAAATGATTAGTAAAGGAGT
>JAUSOT010000208.1 GCA_030656075.1 Candidatus Cloacimonadales bacterium | reverse complement strand
CATTATCCGCCTCATCCGACTTCACTTCGCTCAGCCACCTTCTCCTATCGTGGAGAAGGACAAAAAGTTATAACTTTATCAGGCATTTCTCCCTCTCCCTTGGAGAGGGCCGGGGTGAGGCAAAAACACTCTATTATGCAGAACTCATTTTCATATCAGTTTTCCAGATCTATTTTTTTTAAATTGAAATCCTTATAAGTTTCAGAATTTGGAGTAGCAATAAAAATCTGGTGCGTTCCCTGCAAAAGATTGATGATCTCTTTTGATCTTTCTTTATCAAGATCTGATAGAACGTCGTCAAACATCAGAATTGGAGGTTCATTTGATTGCGAAGAGATAAGATTTGCCTGCACCAACCGGGCTGCAATCGATAAAGATCGTTTCTGTCCCTGCGAAGCAAAATTCCGGGCAAGATGATCATTTATCGTGAGTTCAATATCATCCAGATGCGGACCGCAGAGGCTTCTTTCGTAATGAATTTCCTGCTCGACCGATTCTTCCATGTGATTGAAAAGATCGTCCCTGATGTCGTCTCCCTGATGTGGAAAAGAAAAATCATATTTAATATCCAGGTTTTCCCGAAATCCGCTGATACGGGCATAATAATCGACCAGGACAGGAATGAATTCCTGCATATAATCAAGCCTCTGCTGGATGATCGCAGCTCCCAGATGAGCAAATTGTTCATCCCAGCTTCTTTTTTCTTTGGGATCGAATTTTTCCTTCAAAAGAGCATTCCGCTGTTTTAGAATGCGATTATATCTTCTCAGATCGGCTATGTATTTGAAGGAATATTGGGAGATTGCCTGATCGATGAAACTTCGCCGAAAGGAAGGTGCACCGCCAATTATGTTGATATCGGCAGGTGAAAAATAGACGACCTTCAAGAATTGGTAAAGCTCGCTGATGCGCGAGATATTGATCTCATCAATTTTGATGATCTTTTTATTTTTATCAGCTGCTGCTTCGATGAAATGGTCTTTTTCAGAGAGTTTGAAACGTCCTTCCAAACGAAAAAAAGCTTTTGAGAAATTAATCAGTTCAGCATCTTTGCTGTTCTGAAATGATTTCCCAAAAGCTAAATAAGCTATCGCTTCCAGAAGGTTTGTTTTACCGATCCCATTTCTGCCAAGTATCAGCGTCCCTTCCGGCTCAAACTCAAATTTGCGTTCTCTAAAATTGCGATAATTCTGTATTTTTAAATATGAAATTTCCAATTACACAATCCGAAGTGGCATCAAAAGAAATCTGGCAGAATACTTGTCATCCATCTCAGAATTGAAGAATAAAGCCGGTTCGTTTGATTTACCCATTCGGATTTCAATGAATTCCGATTCCAGAACGTTTATAATAGCACTCAAATATCTATAATTGAAAGCGATAGTCAAATCTTCTCCGGAATAATTATAGTCTGAAAGATTTTCATTTGCGTCTCCTTCTTCCCGTTTTGTGGAATAGATGATAAGAGAAGTGTTTTTGATATCGAATTTGACTTTAAATGTGTCTTCAGAAGCAAAGAGTGAGACTCTTTTTACGGCATCTTTCAGCATGCTTCTTTTAATTTTGAGAACATTAGTATTGTTGGTTGGAATAGCTTTTGTATAATCCGGGAATCTACCTTCGATGATGTGTGTGAAAATAGTGTAGTTGCCGTAAGCAAACATGACTCGATTAGATTCAAGCAAGACTGCTATTTCCGGTTGATCTTCGCTGAATACTTTATCCAGGAAAAGCAGACCTTTAGTAGGAATGACCTGTTCGATAGGCTCGGCCAGATTGATGACGTTATTCAATTTGAATTCGGCGATCTTCTTGCCGTCCGTAGCTACCATTAACTGATGATCCGGCATCAGTTTCCAATAAACACCTGTGAAAATAGGACGATTGACTTCAGTGGAAACAGCAAAATGTGTGTTGTCGATCATTTTCTTGAACATCATAGCATCCAGTTTGATTACATTGGTCATATCTTTTTGGGGAACAAGGGGAAACTGACTGCTTTCTGCACATTTTAAACTGAACCTGGTATGCTGGCAAACGATTCTCAAATTATCATCTTCCAACAGGAAATGCACCATCGAATCGGGTAAAGTAGCAATTATCTCATTCAAATTTTTGGCTAAGACAGCTGCTTTTCCACCTTCAATTATATTGGCTTCAAATTCTACAATGACAGTGATTTCCAGGTCTGTGGCAGTAAATCTGAGCAAATTAGCCTGTTCATCGGCGTGGATTAGATAATTCGTGAGGATCGGCATGGTATTTTTACTGGGCACTATGTTATATAAATGCTGAATATTAGTAAGTAAATCCTGTCTCTCTATTGAAAATTTCATAATATCCCTCTTTTCATTAAATTTGCATAAAAGAAAAGCAAGAGCAGGAAGACTCTTGCTTTCCTATAAAACAAAAAACTACTTCACTGCATCTTTCAGTTTTTTACCAGCTTTAAAAACCGGTACATTGCGAGCTGCGATATTGATTTTGGCTTTGGTTTGAGGATTAACGCCGGTACGAGCATTTCTTTTGATTACTTTGAAAGTTCCAAAACCAACAAGTGATACCTTATCGCCTTTTTCAAGGGCAAGTGTAACACCATCAACAACTGAGTTCAAAGCCAGATTTGCAGCTTTTTTGGTAATTCCTGCTTCTGCAGCAATTTTTGCGACTAAATCTTGTCTGTTCATAAACATCCTCCTTTATTTATTAAGTCCGAAAACACATTTCGAGTAATTCGAACCGGTTATTTTCTTGTCAACCAAAAAATATTTGTATAAGCGCATTTCATGGGCATTTCAGCACTATTGGGGTGTTTGAAAATGCTTCGAAATCATTTAATAGGTTGGATAAAGTTATATTAAACAATGAGTTAGATGACATAAGCATCGGTTTGAAAGCTATTCAGAAAAAAAAATAAAAAAAATGCTTTATTTGTGAAACACGCATTGTCATTCACTTTTGGCAATGCTCCGCAATTAATCATTGATATATCTTCGCTGAAAAAATATTCGGCTCTCTTTAGTTGAAATTAAATTGGTCACACTTCTTCTTTCAAGCCTTTCAATTCATAAAGTTTAATCGTCTGAGATTTACCCTTGACCGTTGCCTCATCAACAAATTCTGTAATGATTCTATCTTTGCAAAGCTCATAGGTGCTACCGCTGATCAGGATATTGTTGGGAGAAGGATATTTTCTGGTTGCAGCTTCGATTCTGGCTCCGGCATTCATATTGTCACCAATTGCCGTATAATCAAAAATCTGTTCGGACCCAAGATTTCCTACAATCATCTTTCCACTGTTTAAACCAATTCCGATATTGAAAGGATCGCGTTTTTCTGCTTTCCATTTTTCGTTCAATTCATTCATGCGAACACGCATTTCAAAAGCTGTTTTACAAGCCCAGTAAGCATGATCATCCATATAAACAGGTGCACCAAACAATGCCACGATTTCATCACCTACGAATTTATCCAGAGTACCTTTGTTTTTTTGGATTATGGCAACCATCTCAGTCAGATATTCTCTCACGATATCAACCGTTTCTTTGGCTGAATGACTTTCTGTGTAGGGTGTGAAAGACACGATGTCGCTGAAGAGAACCGTGATCTCCATTTCTTTACCGCCATATTCCAGTTTCTTTGGATCTTTCACTAATTCATCCACAAGTTCAGGTGAGATATATTTACCGAAAGCCTGTTTGATGAATTTCCTTTCCTGGGTAGTCTTGACGTATTGAAAAACCAGTCCTGTTATATATGTGATGATGATCAGGACAGGTATCTCCAAGACAGGAAGAAATAACTTACTATTTTTAAATATGAAAAAAGCCAGCAGCACATATCCTATAATGGCGATGATATTAATAATGAAGGATATCGAAGGCTTCAGATGATAATTGAAAGCAAAAAGTACGATTGCCGATAAAAAGAAAATCAGCAGATATTTGAAGAATGAAAACTCACGCAGATAATCCTGCCTGAGTGCCATTTCGATGAAATTGGCATGGATTTCCACTCCGGGAGTTAGCTGTTGATCTGAGGTAAAAAAAGGCGTACGATGCAGGTCGTGGAACTCCACAGCAGTCAATCCAACCAGAACGATTTTGTTCTTCAGTTGATCCTTCAATTCATAATACTGGTTCAGATCGGAATCGATTGCCTTTTCAAAAGACGTAACAAACGAAGAATCATCGATAATATCAGCATAATCGAAGATGGGAAAATATCCGGCAGGACCGTAATAATTTATGTAGGTGCTTTTCGAACCGAACTTGGGAATATTGTTATCGCCAATGATGAAAAACCTGCCGACATCTTGAAATCCGTTTGGTTCATTTTCTATGCCATAAATATTAGCAACCGACAAAGCGCCGATTGAAGGACGGATTTCATCTTTTCGTTTCTGAAATATTTCGTATTTCCGCACAAATCCGTCTTTGTCCGCAGTGATATTCACCATTCCCCATTGCACGTTACGATCCAGGAACGGCCGGATAGGCATGAGAAACTGTTCCCTGGTTGAACTGTCATAAATTGTTTTGATCAATTTTCCGGACATGATCACATTCGGGTATTTTCCTGCTGTTTCTGCCAGCATTTCATCATCTGCCGTGTTGGAACGCTCGGTAAATTCCACATCGAAGATGATCTGTTTCACGCCGGCTTTTTCCAGGTTTTCGATGAGATGAGCGTGGTATTTTCTATCGAAGGGCCATCTTTCATTCAACGTATTGAATGTATCATCGCCGATCTCAACGATTACAACATCTTCCGAAATTTCCTGTTTGCCGCGTAAAATGAAGAGAAAGTCTCTTGCTTTACTATCCAGATTCAGCCAGAAAGTGGATAGAAAAAGGATTTGCAACACAAAAAACATGATCAACGGTACAAGGATATACTTCAGCTTTTTTTTCATCGGGAATCTCCCTATTATTTTGGAATTAAGCCTTTTTCACAATTCATAACTTATTGTAATAAAATAAGTTAAAAACACTAAAGGCATTTTGACTACCTCCTGTCCGATATTTAGAAGTTAACTTCTTCTAAATCATTGAAATAGATTAAGAGCTAATCTTGTATTTTAACACTCTCAATATCCACCTCATCCCAGCCTTCTTGAGATCGTTTGTTTCACAAGCCGACTCATACCTATCGAGGAGAAGGCTG
>JAUSOT010000185.1 GCA_030656075.1 Candidatus Cloacimonadales bacterium | reverse complement strand
AAAAGAAGAAGTTACGAGTGAAATGGTGGATATGGTTCTTCTGAGAGATAATAAAAAGATCAAACTGCAAGTTCCCATCGGTCAATTGGGAGTGATCCTGCAGGAATACTTACCCGATCACCAAGTTGCCCATGATGCAGTAATGATCGATGGCATCGGCAAACTGGACTGGGGAATCGGCATGGATAATTCTTTCCTGGCATGCGTTTATCTGCTGGAACAGAAATTCGGTAATCAATTAAGTTATGCCGATCTGGTAGGCTTATCCGGCTATGGATTTAAACTGAACTTTTTTGATCGATATTGTCCCAGCTCTCCTGATGCTACTGTCGGTTTCGACAGCGGTGGGTATCTGATGCAAAAATTGGGTTACAAAGTAGATTATTATTACCTTCAAACAGATGAGCAGGTTGATGATAATGTAGAATCAATGGCAGAAGAAGGAATGCGAATGCTGATTTTAGACAGCATCGACCGCGGTTGGCCTGTAATTGCTATTGATCTGATCGACACACCGGAATGGGGTTTGATCACCGGTTATCAAAACAAAGACAGCGATTTTTTTTGCCGAACTTTTTTCGATAAAACCGAAGGTTATGAAATCGCTCAAAAATTCCCCTGGGTGATCCTGATCATCAAAGACAAACTAGAAGCTGAAATAGAACCGCTATATAATGAATCTTTGAAATTGGCAAAGCAGCTTTATGAAACTCCCAGATATTATGATTATTTTTCCGGCATTACAGCCGTTTTAGAATGGATAAAAGCTTTGAAAGATGAACAGTATTACAATGAAAATGCTAACAATATGGCTGAGATCAGTCATGCTAACTGGTGGATATTCGTCAGCCTGGAAATCGCTCGCGGTATCTGCAGTGAATACTTATCGACTAATATTGAAAAATTTGGTGTCGATCCTGATAAAATTACTCAACTAGCCGAGTTATACAGAGCAGAAGCGGATCTGCTGATCGACAATTATGATATGCTGCCCAATCAATTTGCCCAGGCTCCGGTTCCCTGGACAACAGAAATGAGAGCAAAACAGATAGCTGTTATGGAAGAATTTTTAGAATTGGAAGAGAAAGCATTTC
The DNA here is from genome assembly GCA_030656075.1 of Candidatus Cloacimonadales bacterium. Taxonomy (GTDB): domain Bacteria; phylum Cloacimonadota; class Cloacimonadia; order Cloacimonadales; family TCS61; genus B137-G9. The sequence continues at coordinate 2,746 of JAUSOT010000185.1, read as the reverse complement.
AAATCATCAAAGAATTCTAATAGCAGAGAGCAGAGAGAATTATTATATATCACCTTTGTGAGTGTCGGCTTTTTATTTGACATAAACAGTTTCGATAACAAATTCGGCGTATAGTAAAATTTAAAATGGGAAACAGGAGCAAGAATGAAAAAACTGATCGGTGCCGCAATAATTTGCTGGATGATATTTTCCTGCACTCAAAAACCGGGTTTCATCATTAATGGCAAAATCGCGAATGCCGATGATAAGCTGATTGTCCTGGTAAAAATGGATGGAAGAAATTCAACTACTATCGATTCGACGATCATTAGAAACGGGAACTTTACAATGAAAGGTTCAGTAGATTTTCCGGATTTGTTTCGTTTAGAGATAATAGGTGTTGATGGTAAATGCGAATTGTTTTTAGAGAATTCGAATATCACCGTTACAGGTGTTGCCGACAGCCTCCAAGATCTGGTGATCACTGGATCTCGGTCGGAAGATGAATATAAAGCTTACTTACAATTACTTGTACCGATCGGAGAAAGAATGGAAGTCATCTATCAGGAATATCCTATAGCTCAGCAAGCTGGCGATGAAACAAAGATCCAGGAGCTTTTCGATCAATATCTGGAAATTGAAACTGAAACGATTGAAATCGGCAAAAAGTTCATTGCAGATCATCCTGCTTCCTTCGTTTCTCCCGGTATTCTCGGCCATTTGGCAAACAACCTGGAAGCTATCGAGATTGAAGAATTGATCAATACCCTGGATGAGAAAGTTGCAGTAATTCCCAGTATCCTCAAACTCAAAGAAAAAGTGATTATTCTCAAGAAGACAAACATTGGTCAGCCAGCTCCCGATTTTGAATTAAATAATGTGAATGGAAATCCTGTGAAACTATCCGACAAAATTGGTACAAAACTGTTGCTGCTGGATTTCTGGGCAGCCTGGTGCAATCCCTGCCGGGAAGAAAATCCTAATGTAGTCGCTGTTTATCAAAAATACAAAGATAAAGGTTTCGATGTATTTGGAGTTTCGTTGGATCAAGATAAAGAATCCTGGTTGCAAGCTATCGAAGCTGATAAACTCACCTGGACGCATGTTTCACAATTGGAAGGCTGGACCTGTGATGCAGTGGAAAAATATGCAGTTTCCTCAATTCCAGCCAATTTTCTGCTGGATGAGAACGGCATCATCATTGCCAAAAACCTGCGTGGTGAAGACCTGGAAAACAAAGTGAAGGAGATTTTGGGAGAGTAAAAATAAAAACCTTGCAAGAGTTTCTTTCATAGACTCTTCCCGCTTAACCCTTTTAAGGTTTCTTTCAAATTTTCTTATCTTTCCAACCCTGAAAGAGTCAAAAATTAAGATTTTGTGAAAGAGACTTTTTCAGGGTAAATTGAATTTGAAAACCAGTGATAAGAACTTTCTTTCAATCAAAAATCTTCTGTAAACTAATCAAAATTTAAAGTCTTAATGAGATAATCTAAAAATCTGATTGACACAAATTAATCAAAAATCCATTTAAGGAATTGAGTGTTTTAAGAATCTTGAACAGAGAAAAATTGCGACAAGAATGAATTGTAGAGTGTATTGATACGTGGTCATTTATTTAAGTATTTTGGGAGGTAACTATGAAATACTTTATTTTATTATTATTTTTGTTAACAGCTTCATTCATGAATGCCAATATCATTGTGTATGGACCTTATGCTTATGAATTAATGTGGATCGATAACGAATGGTATTTGGAGCTGATAAATGTTGGGGTTTTTTGGCCTACGCTGGAAGAATGTTACCTGGAATGTAATCAGGGTTTTACATATTTTAATGCAATATCCTTTCCCTCAAATTACTACACAGTTGTAACAGTTGAAGATATTATTATACCATTTGAATTAAATCCTGGTTATGATGAGATTATATTAGGTTGGGATGGTTCTGAATTGGGTCCATCATGCTATATTTATTACGGTGAAGATCTTTATAGCATGGCTCCCTTGAATGGTGAATCTCTTGTGAGAAAACTATTTGCGAATCCTTTTGTTCCAATGGCAAGTTATTTATATTGCAGAGATAATTCACCAACTATGGGGCAACCCAACGATGATATTGGTTTTACAGGCATTTTCAGTGGTAGTGTTGTCAATGAACAAGGACTTCCTCTGGCTGGGGCTGTAATCGAATACTACCCCTGGGATGGTGAATATCAGATTATAACCGATATAAACGGAGAATTTTCTAAGGAAATGTACACGGTTCGCTACGATATCCTGGTGAAGTTCGAGGAAATAACTTATATCGATACAATGATTTGCGTGGCACCGGATTCTATTACTATTCAAAATTTTGTGATCCCGATCACTCAAACCTGGCCTTCACTGGCAATTTTGGCAAATGCCAAAATTAGCAATTTCCCCAATCCGTTTAATCCCAGCACAACGATCCGGTTCAGCATACCTCTTCCGTTGGATGATGTTCACATCGAGATTTTCAACAGCAAAGGACAAAAAGTGGAAATATTGGAATGTAATGATATAACTCCCAACAAACTTGCTGAAGTAACCTGGAATGGCCGCAATTCTAACGGAAAATCGGTTGCATCCGGTGTGTATTACGCCCGAGTGATAGGTGATGGATTACTTTTGAAAGAATGCAAAATGCTGCTGCTGAAATAGTGACATATGTCCCCTCGGGTAAGATTATATAATAAATAAAGCCCAGAGGAGGCATAATGAGAGAACGCGAAAATCAGTTAAGCAGG
>JAUSOT010000166.1 GCA_030656075.1 Candidatus Cloacimonadales bacterium | reverse complement strand
AAGCATTCCTTTAGCCAGGATGAATTTATATCGAACATGGAAAAGCTTGGTTATGAAGTCCAATGGGATCATCATAAGCACATCACGTTTACAACGCCAGAAGGTAAGAAGTGCAGAAATAATAAACTCTATCCGCCGGAGCGGTTCACTAAAGAAAAATTACTGGAGCAGTTTGAGAGAAATTGTCAAAGAAGAAGTGAGCGGACGAAAAAAATGCACCAGAAAGAAATGGATGAATTTGCTAGAAATGCCAGGAATATTCTTACCGCTTTACGATCCGGCAAGAGTAAGGATTCCAATTACTACCCGTTAACTCACATGAAAAAGAGGCTGGAAGGAGAAGCGCTAAAAGAAAAGATCAAGCAAAAAGAAAATAGCAGCTATGATTGGGAGCAGGAATTATAAATTTGTTTCCCGAGGAAACAAGATGATTAAAAAGGAACTAATTTCCTTAAATTAAACATTGACAAAACGCACCCGGTACGCAAACAGGATCCAGGGAATGCGTCGGAGTAAAAAACGTACCCGGTGCGTAAACGGCACCCAGGGAAAGCGCCGGAGCAAAAAACGCACCCGGTGCGCAAATGGAACCATGGGAATGCGTCGGAGCAAAAAACGCACCCGGTGCGTAACGATGGACTGACATGAAAATATAAAATTTCAAAGGAGTGTAATAATAATGAAAAATAAAGGCAGATCATTCGATCAAATGGTTTTTAGTAAAAAGCCCAAGAAAGCATGGGGACTTAAAGAAGATGAAACAGTGGTGGAATCACCCAGAGATGATTATGAGGATGCGATAGTCTGTGAGGTTGAAACGGATATTCCTCAGCCGGAGGTTGATCAATTAAAAAATAAAATGGATGATCAACATAAAAAAATAGATCATGACCGATTACCGATTGAAAATCAACGAGCAGAATTAACCAATCAAAATGACGATCAAAATTCAAATGATGAGATTGTCATCAAAGCTGATCATAAAGATATTACGACATTGGAAAAAATTATTGCCAAACTTCAATCAGAAAAAGAAGAATTAGCATTAGAAAATGATCGGTTAAAATATCATAACAGCGAAATGAAAGAAATTATCGTGGATATGGGCTTAACCGGAAAAATGGAATTACTGGAAAATTATAAGAATGAAAATGAAAAGAAGGATTTCATCATTAAAAAGCTAGAAAATAAATTAAATGATAATCAAGCCTACATTGAAAATCTGAAATCCAATTTATTTTCTGGAATAAATCAGTTATTTGAACAAAAAACCATGCAGACCCTTCAAATTGAAGAAATTAAAAACGAAAATATTTCGAAAATCCCAAGTGAGAGCGAAGAATCCATCGAAAATAAGGTTTTAAATTTAAAAAGTGAAGGGAAAACCCCTCGACAGATAGCAAGTATCACTAATTTAACCACAATAAAAATCGATGAAATTTTAAAAAAGCATGAAAGGATCGAAAAACATGCCTAGATTATGGTTGATCAGCCCCATATTTTCTTTTTCAATCACCCGGGCGTTACAAATGCCCATTTGTAACGCCCAAAAGACCGGAGTTGGGACGAAGGGCAAGATTCCCGAATGTTTACAGATGGGCGAACGGCCCATCTGAAACATTCAGAT
>JAUSOT010000165.1 GCA_030656075.1 Candidatus Cloacimonadales bacterium | reverse complement strand
GATCATCATAAGCACATCACGTTTACAACGCCAGAAGGTAAGAAGTGCAGAAATAATAAACTCTATCCGCCGGAGCGGTTCACTAAAGAAAAATTACTGGAGCAGTTTGAGAGAAATTGCCAAAGAAGAAGTGAGCGGACGAAAAAAATGCACCAGAAAGAAATGGACGATTTCGCCAGAAATGCTAGGAATATTCTTACGGCTTTACGATCCGGTAAGAGTAAGGAGTCTAATTATTATCCATTAACTCACATGAAAAAGAAGCTGGAAGGAGAAGCGCTAAAAGAAAAGATCAAGCAAAAAGAAAACAGCAGCTATGATTGGGAGCAGGAATTATAAATTTGTTTCCTCGGGAAACAAAATGATTAAAAAGAAACTTATTTCTTTAAAATAAACATATACAATACGCACACGGTGCAGTAGCCGATCAAGCCGGAGGACGGATCAAAAAGTGCACCCGGTGCAGTAGCCGATCAAGCCGGAGGGCGGATCAAAAAGTGCACCCGGTGCAGTAGCCGATCAAGCCGGAGGGCAGATCAAAAAGTGCACCCAGTGCAGTAGCCGATCAAGCCGGAGGGCAGATCAAAAAGTGCACCCGGTGCAGTAGCCGATCAAGCCGGAGGTCAGATCAAAAAGTGCACCCAGTGCAGTAGCAGACCAGACTGGATGATCGGAGCAAAAAACGCACCCGGTGCGTAACGATGGACTGACATGAAAATATAAAAATTTAAAGGAGTGTAAGATTAATGAAAAATAAAGGCAGATCATTCGATCAAATGGTATTTAATAAAAAGCCTAAGAAACCATGGGGACTAAAGGAAGATGAAACAGTGGTGGAATCACCCAGAGATGATTATGAGGATGCAATAATCAGTGAGGTTGAACCGGATATTCCTCAGTCGGATGTTGATCAATTAAAACATAAAGTGGATCATCCACTTGAAAAAAATGATCATGACCGATTACCGATTGAAAAGCAACGAGCAGAATTAGCCAACCAGAATGACGATAAAAATTCAAATGATGAGATTGTGATCAAAGCTGATCATAAAGATATTACGACATTGGAAAAAATTATCGCCAAGCTTCAGGCCGAAAAAGAAGAATTTGCATTAGAAAATGACCGGTTAAAATATCATAACAGCGAAATGAAAGAAATTATCGTGGATATGGGCTTAACCGGAAAATTGGATTTGCTGGAAAATTATAAGAATGAAAATGAAAAGAAGGATTTCATCATTAAAAAACTGGAAAATAAATTAAATGATAATCAAGCCTACATTGAAAACCTGAAAACTAATTTATTTTCAGGAATAAATCAGTTATTTGAACAAAAACCCATGCAGACCCTTCAAATTGAAGAAATTAAAAACGAAAATATTTCGAAAATCCCAGGTGAAAGTGAAGAATCTATCGAAAATAAGGTTTTAAATTTAAAAAGTGAAGGGAAAAGCCCCCGACAGATAGCAAGTATCACAAATTTAACTACAATAAAAATCGATGAAATTCTAAAAAAGCATGAAAGGGTCGAAAAACATGCCTAAATTATGGCCGATCAGCCCCATATTTTCTTTTTCAATCACCCGGGCGTTACAAATGCCCATTTGTAACGCCCAAAAGACCGGAGTTGGGACGAAGGGCAAGATTCCCGAATGTTTACAGATGGGCGAACGGCCCATCTGAAACATTCAGAT
>JAUSOT010000162.1 GCA_030656075.1 Candidatus Cloacimonadales bacterium | reverse complement strand
CAAACCCAAAACCGACGATATGCGAGAAGCTCCTTCCCGCACGATCATTAAAATGCTGACCACTGCTGGTGCTAAAATCGTCGCTTACGACCCGGTAGCGATGGATGAAGCAAAGCGAGTTTTTGGAGATGATCCTAATATTTCTTATGCTGAAGGAAATTACGAAGCTCTTATGAATGCTGACGCTTTACTTCTTGTTACTGAATGGAACCAGTTCCGCTACCCAGATTTCCAGGCGATTAAAGACAGACTGAAACAACCGGTTATTTTCGATGGCAGAAATCAGTATAATCCTGCTGAAATGAAAGAGCTGGGTTTGAGTTATGATGGAATTGGAAGGAAAGTGTGACTATGAGAATTGGAGAGAGGGTGACTTTGTGACTGTTTGACGAAGTGACGCTGTGACTATGAGACTTTGTGAAATTGAGAGTATAGACTAATCATGAAAATCCGGGATCATAGAGATTTGGATGTATATAAATTGGCTTTTAATTGTGCAATGAAAATTTTTGAGGTTTCCAAGTCATTTCCAATTGAAGAAAAATATTCTCTAACTGATCAAATCCGGCGTTCTTCCCGTTCGGTTGCTTCAAATATCGCTGAAGCTTTCAGAAAAAGAAGATATCCCAAAGCCTTTACCGCGAAACTTTCAGATTCGGAAGCTGAAGCTGCAGAAACACAAGTATGGTTGGATTTCTCTTTTCAGTGTAAATACATTGGATCAGACCAATTACACAAATTAAATTCTGATTATGATCATATTATTGGCAAACTTGTAAATATGGGTAGAAATCCGAATAATTGGACATTATAATGTCTCACGGTCACACAGCCTCTCCTTCCCAAAGTCTCATTTTCCCATTATCTCAAAGTCTCATTGTCTCAAAGTCAATTAAATGGTTTGCAAAGAAAAAATGCCTAGCATAATTAAGGATTCTATTTGAAATGAAAACACTAATAACCGGTGCTGCCGGCTTCATCGGCTCACATTTGTGCGAAGCTCTAGTCAAAGATCATCAAATTATTGGGCTGGATAACTTCTGCGATTTCTACGATCCGAAAATTAAAGAAAACAACATTTCCTTTCTTCAAGGAAGTCCAAACTTCAAATTGGTAAAAACTGACATTCGTAATCAGCTGGAATTAGCTGAAGTATTCAAGGCAAACAAATTCGATCTGGTTATTCATCTGGCAGCTATGGCGGGAGTGCGGCCTTCCATCGAAAATCCCCAGCTTTATACAGAAGTTAATATAAATGGCACTGTAAATCTATTGGAAGAATGCCGCAAACATAATGTTAAGAATTTTATTTTTGCTTCTTCATCCTCGGTTTATGGCAACAATAAAAAAGTTCCCTTTGCCGAGTCTGATCCGGTTGATCATCCTATTTCACCTTATGCTTCCACCAAAAAAGCTGGCGAACTGATCTGTCACACTTATCATCATCTGCATCAGATGTCGATGGCTTGCCTCAGGTTTTTCACGGTTTACGGCCCTCGCCAGCGCCCTGACTTGGCAATCCGCAAATTTTCACGTATGATGTTAAACGGCGAGGAAATCCCTGTTTTTGGAGATGGTTCAACCAAACGGGATTATACCTACATCGATGATATTATCGATGGCATTTTGAAAGCAATTGATTTTGTCTTGAGTGGAAATAAATATGATGTTTTCAATCTGGGTGAATCTCAAACAATCAGTTTAACTAAAATGATTCAGACTATTGAGAATACTTTAGAAATCAAAGCAAAGAAGAAAATCCTTCCTATGCAGCCGGGTGATGTAGAGCAAACTTATGCCGACATTTCCAAAAGCAAAACAATCCTGGGATACAATCCTGAAACTGATTTTGAAACAGGCATTGCCAAGTTTATAGACTGGCTGAAAATCCAATAGCAATAATAGAGATTTTATAGATAGTATTAAAAAACTGTCAGGGAATTGACGGTATTTTTATTTGCTCAGACACCACTTCCAGGCAGGAATAACTTTAATCTGTTTCCCGTTCTGCTCGATAGTTTTTTCAGTGTAATTACTTATCAGCATCAATTCCGCTGCAGGATTTTTTTCTGATAGCCTTAGAAGCGGTTTTATTTCTCTCTGCAAAGTCTGCTCGTTCGATAAATCATAAGAAACCTGGATCAACTGCGCTATTCCATTTTTACCCATTATCAGGAAATCGCATTCCATACCGTTTTTTGCAAAATAGATCTCCTTTTCTCTTCTGATCAATTCCATGAAGATGAGATTTTCCAATAATTTCCCCTGATTGTCGTTGAGTGAGAAACTGATGTTCGCTAATAATCCATTATCAATAAAATAAATTTTTTTGCTGTTTTGAAGTGATTTTCTGGGAGAATATTCAAACTGCTGATGAACAAAAAAGAGAAAGCAATCCTGTGTGTATGACAAGAAATTATAAAGCTGATTCTTACTTACTTTGATCATATTGCTTTTCAGATCATTATATATTTTATTGATCGAAAATTCAGAAGAGACAGTAGAAGTCAATTGCCGGATGAACATTTTTAAAGCAACGTGATTCGAAACTTGATAACGCTCGATAATATCTCTGAATATCATAACATCAAAATAGGATTGCAGGATTTTCAGCCTGATACTTTCAGGTTGATTTATTGTTTCCGGAAATCCGCCCTGGATCAGATATTCCTGAAAAAAAGCCGCGAGATATGTTCTGGTTCTGGTGGATTCAAGATCTGATGTCGAAATATCGTTGTGACGGCAATACTCGGCAAAAGAAAATGGGTAGAGATTGAACGTGATGCTTCTTCCCCGCAAGGCTGAGGCAATTTCTGTACTCAGCATTTTGGAAGATGAGCCGGTCAGAAAAATGTAGGGATTCAGAGTATCTTTTATTCTGCGAATGAATTTTTCCCAATCCTGCACTTCCTGAATTTCATCAAAAAAGAAATACAACTTTTTATCAATATTACCAGGATAAAGTTCAAAATAAGCATCGAGCATTATTTGCAGATCACCGGATTGAAAGCGGAACCGTTCATCTTCAAAGTTGAAATAGAGAATTTGACTGGAATCTGTTCCTGTGCTAATTAGTTCATTGATCATTGAATAAAAAAAGAACGTTTTTCCGCAGCGTCTGGTGCCAGCTATCGTGATGATCTGATCTGATTGCAGCGGAATACCTAAATCTCGTGGTGTGATCGAAGGGATGGGCAATCGCGAGTGAAAATCGCGAAATGTTGTTTTTAAAATATCTTTCATATTTTCCTCCTCTTAGGGAAATAAGTGGCAATAGATTCCTTGTGGGAAGGAGATGTCAAGCAATAATATGATATAATTTCATAATTTCCCTATAATGGGGAATGTTATCAGATAATTTATCCTTGAAATAGGGAAATAGGATTTTGTTTTTATTATAAAAATAATGAAAGAAAATTGTTTTTTTACTTCTTTCCGAAAAAAAGTATTTGACATAAATTTTCATAAGTTCAGATTCTGGTCATGCAACTTCCTGCCAAGGAAAGAATTAAAATGTATGTTGCTCTGGAAGATGGAAGTTTTATTTTTTGGTTTTTACCAAAATAAATAATCAGGAGGAAAAAATGAGCCTAAGACCACCAAGTATTAACAATGTCTCGATTGCCGGGAATATTGTGCGTGATGCTGTTGTGAATCACGTTGGAACCAATAATGTCGCAGTGACTACGATCACAGTCGCTCATAATCAACGCTATCGCGGAAAAGATGACAAATGGCAGGAAACTGTTGCTTTCATCGATGTGGAAGTGTGGGGAACACTGGCAGATAGAGCTGAAGAATTTTATAAAAAAGGTGTTCCGGTCATCGTGGAAGGCAGTTTGAAATCCAATTCCTGGAAAGACAAAGAAGGAAAATCTCACTCCAGAATTCTGGTGCGGGCTGATCGAATTCATATTTTAAGCTTCCCGGACAAAAAAGACGGCAGCGAGGAAGAAGAAGAGTAATATCTAATATTAAAAGCAAATCATCCTGAAATCGCTTAAACTTCCGAAATTAGTTGATTCAATCGTCTCGCTGGAATCATGCCTTTTGGCAGATCGTCCCGATCTGCTCTGATTCGCAGAAGTTTTCGAGAGGAAAGCATAAAATGTTGAGGATGGGATTGCTATTTTCTGAAAAAGATTTTCTTTATTTTAGGATGAAGCATTTGTCGAAATAAAATTTGGGAACAAGTAAAAAACTTCCGAAATTAGTTGGTTCAATCGTCTCGTTTGAATCATTCTTTTCTGCAGATCGTC
>JAUSOT010000157.1 GCA_030656075.1 Candidatus Cloacimonadales bacterium | reverse complement strand
TGCTTCCCAGTTTCATTTTTCCTCTCCTTATGCCTTAAAATTATATACTGGCTTCAAGATATCCAGTATTTCAATGGTATCTCCTATGTGCTCAATGATTTGCGCCATTGGCTTATATGCCATCGGTGCTTCATCTAAAGTGTCTTTTGAGATGCATGTTGTAAAAATACCGGTCATCTCTTTTTTAAATTCAGAAACCTCCAGGCGCTTCTTTGCCTGAGACCGGCTGAGGATCCGTCCAGCTCCATGTGGTGCTGAGAAATTCCAGTTCTGGTTTCCTTTACCTTTTGCTAAAATAGTGCCATCCCTCATATTCATCGGGATCACCAGCTTTTCATCTGGCCAGGCGCTGACAGCTCCTTTTCGCAATGTAATCATGTCCCAATTCATTTCGATGTAATTATGAACAGTCGTGCATTCCGTTGATCCCTGGATATCTAGCCTAACAATAATCTCCATTCCAATTGAATTTCTATTTGCTTCTGCGAACGCCTGACACATCCTCATGTCCTGCAGGTATTTGTCTCTTAATTCCCCATTCAGAAAACCTTCCTTATTTGCTGCAGCTCCATAGATTAACGCTACCTGGTTCCCCAGGTTTCGGGATCCGCTATGTATGAGCAGGAATCTTTCCTTTTCCTTATTTTCTGCCACCTCAATGAAATGATTCCCGCCGCCTAATGTTCCCAGGCTTTTATATAAATGCTCTTTGTTTTTCAATTGATCAAAGCAATTCAGCTTTTTAACAAATTCCTCTGCCTGAGCACATTGGCGATTATAAACACTAAACCCAAAGGGAATGTTTTTTCGGATTACATCATCAAGCTGATCAAATGCGAAATCTCCCTGCAGCTTCATCAGTTCAACCCCACAGCCGATATCAACACCCACAAAGAATGGATTGATTGGCGTATCGTCCGGCATCATGATTGTGGTTCCAATGGTACAGCCTTTGCCGGCATGGCAATCCGGCATGATTTTAATGGTCGAATTTTCAAGCTCTTTCAAATTGCACATTTCCAAAATCTGCTTGTGTGTTTCTTTTTCTATTTCATCCGTAAATACTTCTGCAGTATTGTATTTTCCTTTGATCTCTATCATTTCGTCCTCCTGTAAATGATCAATTCTCTCAGTATGATATCCACTATTTTAGCTGACCTCATGGATATTCTTTAAAAAGTCCAAATTCCCATTTTTAAACTGAATCAAGCAATCTGACAAATCATTCTCTGAAAGATACTTCCTGCCATAGAATGTTTCCATTTCTCTCCATATACCCCACGGCACCCGGTAATACCTCTCCAGGTTAAAGCTAACCAGAACAAATGCGCTGGCTTTCATCTTCCAGTATCCTTCCAGGTATTCAAATTGCTCATCGGTGATCACGCTTTTCCGGATCCGATCCTTTTCGGTGGCCTTGGCTTCAAAGACAACCGCTTTTCCATTGGCCATACAACCTTTAAAGTCTGGTTGAGCCTTTTTAATAAAACATGCCGGGAACCGGCCCTTAATGCTTTTCCCCAAAACCTTCATTGGTTCCGGGGTTTTCTCGATGATGGCAATCTCTTTATTTCGATAATTTATGCAGGCTGCTTCAATCACCTCTTCAAAACTCTTTCCAATAACCCGGCTGCGATGGCCCTGAAGCTGCTCTCTGGTTTTTCTGTTTTCTCGGGCGATGTTCTCAATGGCCATTGCTGCGGTGGGATCTGGATACTTCTCCACATACTTTTCCTCGTTGTAAATTGTCTTTGTCATGTTCAAATCCTCTCCGTGTATTTTAGATGGTTTCCCGGGTACCCCATCAAGCTCAATAATGCTGTTTTTTTTATCTTAATGGCTGAATGGGTACCCTTTACTTTTACCACCACGCATTCTGATAATTCTGTGGCTGAAATCTCACAATCAATAAAAACCTCTGATGGTTCCGTTATTTCCGATCCATAGAGTTTTACCTCACATAGGGTTATCTGTTTTCTGATATCCCTGGGATCTGATTGTTTCATTTTCTTATCCCCTTCATTCATATACCTTCACCTCGTGGCCACAACTACAGATAATGTGAAAAGGCACGAATTCTCTCCCTGGTGCATCTTCATTGATCATCAGTATTCTTCCTGATCCAAACGTTTCTGCTCCACATCTTTCGCAAGTCATGTATTTTTCCATTAACGCCATCACTCTTATCATGTTTATGATTTTAGCTTTTGGCTCCCAATTTGCTGAATTAATCCCACAATATTGACACATTCCGTTGATCAGCCCCGTTTCCTCATGCTTGCAGCACCGGCAATCACCTTTTTTCACTTTATTCCTCTTCTTCCCTGGCATACAATTCATGGGTGCCGTTTCTGAAGGCTTTTTCTTCGTCTGACATTTCATATCCAAGAATCTCAAGTAAATTATAAATAATATCAAGCTCCTTGTTTCCTTGATACCTATTGTCATAATCGGCATAGCTTCTGTGACCATCGTCTGCCCGTAAATATTGCATTGA
>JAUSOT010000154.1 GCA_030656075.1 Candidatus Cloacimonadales bacterium | reverse complement strand
CCTGGAGATTGAACTCTGAATTTGAATTCTTCGGTTTTACCAGATGCTTTTCCTTGAAAACGACTTTGTACAGATGTTTCTTGGAAAATTTGCCTTTTTGATAAAATTCCGCCAATTCTTCGGGATGTATTTCAATATGGGGGAAAAGATCAAATATTTCCTGGGCGCCGCAGGAGACATTGCCATATCCGGTAAATCCAAAAATCAACGGTGTGAGTGTTTCCGGCAGACCTTCTTGTGATAATGTTTTTGCCTGTTCAGAATAAGCCGCTATAATGGATTCCAGACCGGGATAATTCAGAGCCTGTTTCAATTCGCTGAAAACAGTTTTGAAACCTTCGTTTTCAAGACGCTTACCCAACGCCCAGAAGGAATCGATCATTCCGGCAATCCCGGCAAAGCGTCCAAAGAAAACCAGACGATTGCCGTTTTCGTCGGCGATCTTTTCATAGTCGATGAGCGTTGTTTTAAGATCAACCATGCGCTTGAGCAAAGGCATATTATAGGGCTGGCCTTTGATAGTGTGAGAGAAGAAGACGTATTTATTTTCCGGAAGAAAGAAATCGACTGGTATTTCCTTGACCGCAAAAACAATGTCACATTCCGACAGATCTTCCCGGACAATTGCGCCGGCCTGGCGGTATTCACTATCTGTAAATGCCCGGATAGCGGAAGGCTGGATATAAAATTTCACCGGGAATTGGTTTAATAATGAGCGAATATGCTCCGGTATTAATGGAACCCGGGCTTCATATTCATTTTTGTCTTCACGTCGTATTCCGATGCGCATGATCCCTCGATGTTTATTAAGAACTTTAGAAAGTTAAGTGATTCACGGGGTAAAAGGAAAGGAAATTCTCAGTAAATTATCGGGATCGGTGTGCGAACTACAGAGGCGCCATCCGGTCATATGGCTCCGGTGTAGAATTCTTAAAACCTGCAGAGATATTCCGAAATATTTATTGGCAATTTTGTATTGTTTACCATACATTCTAATTGAATATAATATTGCGGAATTGTTAGCAAAGATACCGGTATTTTTATTTTGTCAAATGATAAGCAACTTTACATGGAGTTGAAATGCTCTCAACGATGACATTTGATATTCACTTGAAATGTAGCGACGAGATTGTTTTACCAAAATTTGCTCCTGCCACTATCCGGGGAGCGTTCGGAATTCAGCTCAAACGTCTGGTCTGTGTGCAAAAATACAGGGATCAGGTCTGCCAACGATGTTTGCTGAAATCATCCTGCCTGTATGCATATATTTTTGAAGGCCATAAGGAAGAGCGCTCTGATAATGGCGGATTTTACACGGCTGAACCTCCCCATCCCTTTATTCTGGATGTTCCATTTAATCGCAATAGTATTATTTTTCCCCGAAATGCGTTGCTGAAATGGTCAATGAGTCTTTTCGGAGGCAGGATTAAGGAAATATTACCCTATGTCGTGATGACTCTTGAACGAATCGGAGAATCCGGAATCGGACGGACCAGGGGTCATTATGTTCTGGATAGTCTGGTTCAGGTGGATATTCCAAAACCACGACTACTTTATCATTCCAGTACGAAAAATTTAGATATGGATTTCGCTGTTGAAAATTTGGATATCGTGCCACATTTCAGAAACCCTGTCAAAGAGATCAATATAAACATGATGACTCCGTTACGCATTAAACAAGGCGGAGAAATCGCCAGGGAAATATCGTTCGATATGATCATAACCAATATTTTAAGGCGATTTTCAATTCTGATTCAGTACTATTCCAAACATCAACTAAATCTGGAAATAAATCCGATCATTGAAGCAGCCAGAGATATAAAGACAATCCGGCAGGACATTCAATGGACAGACTATGCGAGATTCTCCGGGCGAAAAAAACAGTGGATCCGATTAGGAGGTATTATTGGAAAATTAAGCTTTGGAGGAGAACTGGATCCGTTTATCCCCTGGCTGTATATCGGACGAAAAATTAATGTAGGCAAAAGCACCAGCTTTGGTTTTGGCAAAATTGACTATTAAGCATATAAAGAGGTAAAGCATGGAAAAGTTAAGAGAAAATATTATTCTGGGTGCGTTACTCCATGATATCGGCAAATTCTGGCAGAGGGCAGAACCGGAAGCAGCTCTGTATAAATCGCACTTTCTGAAGAAGAATACTAAAGATATCATTGGTGATTTCTGTCCGAAAAAGAAGCAAAGATATTCACATATCCATAGCGCCTGGACTTATCAGTTTATAGCTGATTTTGAAGGGGCGCTATACCGGAATAATCTGGCAGCCGAGCAATCGCTGATTACCGTTGCTACCGCTCACCACAATCCGTCAACCTTGATCCAGGAAATTATTCAGAAATCGGATTGGATTTCTGCCGGGATGGATCGATCCGATACAAAAGATGCCATAGATGAAATAGAAGAGGAGGGTAAACGCAGTTATAACTTT
>JAUSOT010000142.1 GCA_030656075.1 Candidatus Cloacimonadales bacterium | reverse complement strand
ATTTATACTTCGGTATCTTTTATGTTCAAATTCAAATACTTGAACATTACCCTTTTTATTCAGAATGTCATTAATTTCTTCTTCTGCAATAATTCCTTCATTATTATAACTTAATAAGATACATTTGGAGTTTGCTTTCTCAATTAAATCGTTCAATTCAGATAACGCAAAATTTTTAGAACAATATTTTGATTTTTGATTTGAATACTCTCTCATTCCGGTTTGTCCGTAAATTATGGGTTCTTGTTCAAACCAACCTTCAGCAACAAGTTCTAAAATGAAATAATTAGAAGCATATTGACGACAATTATATGGCGGATCAAGATATAAAATGTCTGGATTTATCTCATTAATCAATTTATTTGCATCTTCCTTAAAAACTAGGTTTTTCTGTTTACTCTCAATTATTTCTATTTCATTAAGAACAATTTTTTTCAAGGCTCTTTTATCCCATTTTTTTAAAAAAGCCGCATAAGTTCCAGATACATTACTGACAAGATTTATCGCATTTAATAATGATGTTATTAGATAATATTGCTCAAGTTCAGTTATTAATTTTTCCTTTCTCCATTCATAGATTTGTTTTCTAATTATATCTATTTTTAATGCATTTTCTTCAGTAAAATATCTTCTTTTACCTTTCGGAGAATAATTTTTATATATAAAGCCTTCATATTTATCTTCAAGTTCATTCAGATAATTCAATATTTCAGCATTACTATTTAATTTGAATTCAATTTTTAATCCAATAAATTCGGGTTTTCTATTCAATTCAATGTAAGCTTTTGCTATTGAATAAGCAAATTCCAATATATCATTTGAGCAAACTCTGAATCCTTTTTTTTTAAAATGTTTCCCCACAGATGATGTTCCACTGAACAAATCAAAAAAAGTGGAAGATCCATTTATTTTAGTTTGCTTAACAACTTCTTCAATAAATGGAAGCAATTTTGTTTTATTACCGTAATATCTCATTTCCTATATACTGAAAAATAAAAGAATGAATACACACATCCCATTATTTATTAATCATCCCTTCTATTTGCTTCTTCAATCACTTTAGAGGCGATTTCATCGGGTACTTTTTCGTAGTGCGAGAAACTTTGTGTAAATTTCCCTCTGCCCTGGGTCAATGATTTCAAAGCCGGGAAATAATTAAACAATTCAGCCAACGGCATCTGGGCATTCAGGATTTGTTTTTTACCTTTTTGCTCCATGCCCATGATCTTACCGCGACGTGTGGAAACATCACCCATCACATCCCCCATGTATTCATCGGGAATGATGATCTGAACGTTGTGAACCGGTTCCAGCAAAATGGGATTTGCCACTTCAAAGGCTTTTTTCAAACATTGCCAGGTTGCAATCTTGAAAGCCATTTCAGAAGAATCCACATCATGGAAACTGCCGAAATATACATCAACGCTGATATCGACGATGGGGTTATGAGAAATGATCCCGTCTCTAATAATTTCGTTCAAACCTTTTTCGATGGCTGGAATGAATTTGCTGGGAATCGTAGCACCCACGACGGAATTGATAAACTGAAATCCTTCTCCCCGTGGAAGATGCTTCACCCGGAAATATACTTCGGCATACTGTCCTTTTCCACCGGATTGCTTTTTATGTTTATAACTAACATCGGCATTCCCGCGAATCGTTTCTCTGTATGGAACGGCAGGAGTTTTTACATTAGTGTCTATCTTATAACGTGATTTAAGTCTTTTCTGAATAAGCCCAATCTGCTGTTCTCCGATGCCGGCGAGAACATTTTCATTGGTTTCGGCATTCATATTCATACTGATAGTGGGATCTTCTTCCAGAAATTTGGCCAGAGCAGCGCCTATCTTGTCTTCATCATGCTGGTTTTCAGCTTTGATCGCCTGCCAGAAAACAGGTGTGGGAAGCTCAGCTTTTGGTATCTCAATTTTGGAGCCGATATTAACGATACTGTTAAAACCGCGAGCAACTTTGATCTTAACCAAGCCGCCGATATCACCGGCTTTCAATTCAGCAATATCTTTTCTATTTTTGCCGACAACAGTATTAATTGTCCCAATCCTGTCCTTGCTGTCTTTTTCAGGAATGTACACATCCAGGCCGGATTTGAGTACACCGGAGAAAACGCGGACATAAGCTATGTCACCCACATTAGGATCGGAAAATGATTTAAAAACAAAGGCGCAGACATTTCCGGATTCGAAAGCTTCGATTTCTTTTTCTTTACCATCTTCCAAAACAGTGAACTTTTTATCCGCAGGAGAAGGAAGGTAGTCCAGAATTGCATCCAATACTTCATCTACGGCTATATTATGAGTGGCTGAACAGGTAAAGACGGGAATTAATGTTCCAGCCAGAATTGCTTTTTTAATACCGCTGGAAAGTTCTTCATTTGTAAGTTCACCGACTTCAAAATATTTTTCCAGCAACGCATCATCACTTTCTGCTACCGATTCCATCAATGCCATTCTGGTTTCTTCCACCAGGTCGGTCATTTCTGCCGGAATTTCAGCAATTTCTCCTTTGATGAAGGCTTTACCTTTCACTATATCGACAACACCTTTGAAGTTATGCTCGCTGCCAATCGGGATCATGATGGGAACGGGAGTGATGCTGCTGTTTTCTTTGATCAATTCCAATGCTTTTTTGAAATCGGCGCTTTCATTATCCATCCTGTTAACAATGATCGATTTAGCTAGTTTTTTGTCCTGCATCTGTTCGATTGCTTGTTCCAGACCAACTTCAAATCCAGCGGCTGCATTGATTACAAAAATCACATTTTCCACGGCTGCTGCTGCAGAAATTTGTTCACCAGAAAAATCAACATATCCGGGAGTATCCAGAATATTAATCTTGGTGTTCTTCCAGTTGAAATTTGCCACGCCAAGAGTCATGGACATGCCTTTCTCAATTTCTTCGGCATTAAAATCCATCACGGTATTTCCGTCATCGATCTTTCCTACTCTCGTTGTCGCTTTAGAGTTAAATAACATCTGTTCTGCCAGGCTTGTTTTGCCGGCACCGCTGGCACCCACCAGAACGATATTTCTTATGTTCTTCATATATCCCCCGATATTAAAACTACCTAATTTAATACTAAGACAAACAAAAAAAATTGGTAAGCTTTTTCTTGTCAA
This sequence comes from Candidatus Cloacimonadales bacterium, assembly GCA_030656075.1. Lineage (GTDB taxonomy): Bacteria > Cloacimonadota > Cloacimonadia > Cloacimonadales > TCS61 > B137-G9. Next base: position 663 of record JAUSOT010000142.1, on the reverse strand, counting down.
CTCTGTAAACTAAATAAACTAAAAAAGTATTATTTATGATATTTAATTATCGATCTATATCACATTGTGAATCAATCGAAAAACTTCCGAAGTTTTAAAAAACTTCGGAAGTTTAATATGATTTGAACTCGACCAATAAAATCGGTTTATCTCAGAACTATCACCTTCCCGATCTTTTCACTGATTTTATGATTGGAAAGCTGTTTGGCTTTTATCTTGTAGAAATATGTATTATTGGCGATTTCATCGCCATCGCCGTCTTTGCCGTTCCAATAAATCTGATTATAACCAGCACTGCAAGCCGGTTTCTTGATCGTTTTAATCTTTCTGCCGGTAATCGTGTAAATCGTGATCGTGATATCGGCATCTTCGGTGATCACAAAGGTGAAATGACCGTCTTTTTCAATCGGATTAGGGTAGGGCAGCATCTGCTCGATGGAAACTTTTCCGGAACGTTTGGCAATAAAATCAGCTTCGGTCACGGATGGCGTATTGAAGTTATCGAAAACGATCAGGGTCAGATTGTGTTTTCCTTCATCCAGATCATTTAGCTGCCAGGATAGCTCTCCGGCTGTAGCCGAACCCAGATCGTAAACAAAACCTTCCGTCACATCGATCAGTTCTGTTCCTTCGTCCAGCAGAATAAGGAGTTTATGGCCGGCA
>JAUSOT010000129.1 GCA_030656075.1 Candidatus Cloacimonadales bacterium | reverse complement strand
TCTGGCATCATATAAAGGAAAAGTATTTTAGTAATATGGACTTTAACAATATAAGTTAAGTAGAACAGAAACTTGTGGAAGCATTAGTTGATTTGAATCTGAATAAACAAGTAGAAAAGAGTATGACATTATTTAACTGGATATTAATATGATTGACAGCGGTTTGGTATAAGTAATCTGTGATATTTCCAATTACAGTATCCAGGCAATCAGGAGTAAAGATCACATTCCCAACGAATTTCTCCGGAATTGAAAAAGTTTCCAGTTGTTCGGAAGATTGCTCGAGCAAGCGGTCGATGGAACCGCAATCTTTGAAAGGAGTATCCATATCTTTGGTCTGATAAGCAGCATAATTGAAAGAGGATGTCTTTGTTCCTTCTTTGGAAGTGAACATCACAACGAACGTATATACACCTTTTTTCGTTTTAAAATCAACTCCATTGGAATTCATAATTAAACTGGTTCGTTTACTGAAATCGAAATTGATCTCTTCAATAATCGCTTTGGGATAAGCTTCTTCTGCATGTTCCATAAATTCCTTCAACCTGAAATACATCTTTTCCAGATCGGCTTCTATTGGACCGCTTTGGAATTCTTTTGACTCCTGCATTTCTGCAATGTCATTGGCTTTATCTGCTTTGGAAGATCTGGCAAAGTCCAGAACTTGATCTGCTGCGGCATCAATCTCTGATTCAGCCAATTTATTGATCGTGATCGTACCTTTTTTATTTTCCAAAATACCGCTTAAATACAGATTTGTATCGAAGGTTGTGCGAAATAAGCTGATCTCTCCTGAAACAACATTCAATTCATGTTTTTCACTTTTTATGAAGGTACACGCAACTTTATCTGCTCCAGCTTTCAGGATCGCTTTTTTAGCATATTCGATTATTTTTTTCATCATTTACCTCCCAGATTCACGCGGCATTTAATGGCAGGACCGCCCATTCCCACCGGGATCGACTGCTTCTTGCCGCACATTCCGCTGCTGTCCCATTTCATATCATCCGAAACCATCGTAACTGTTTTTAAAAGATCAAATGCCACGCCGCTGATCGTCGTATCTTTGATCGCTTTGCCCAGTTTGCCATTTTTAATCTCATAGCCCATCGTCACACCAAACATGAATTCACTGGTGGAATCAGCCTGGCCATTACTGGATTTGATCAGATAATAACCGTCATCGATGGATGCGATCATTTCCTGCAGTTTGCTGGTTCCGGGCAGGATGGCAGTATTTCTCATGCGTACGAGTGGTTCATCATAAAAGCCGTAAGCTCTGGCATTTCCCGTAAGTTCATGGTCAAAATACAAGGCAGTTTCCTTGTTGTTCATATATTTTTTAAGCACACCATTTTCAATAATCACAGCATCTTCGGCTTTGGTTCCTTCATCATCCACAAATACTGGAACAGGGCACTGTTTTCCCAGAGCGTGATTGGCAAAATCTACCAGAGTCACCAACTCACTGGCAACTTTTTGACCCAGATAATCGGCAGCTACAGACCCGCCTTTCACGATGTCTGCTTCGGTGGTGTGCCCGATAGCTTCGTGAGCCAGAATTCCGGCCAGATCAGCATCCATGATCACATCATGTTCGCCGGCTTTGGCATAAACGCCATTGGCTTTGTCCATTAACTGTTGATATTGCTTTTCCAACTCAGGAAATAATTGATCAGGATTATGGAAATTATCTTCAAATTCGCCAAATCCGCCGTAAGCGTTGAATAATTCGTATGGTTTTCCCTCTTTTTCCATGTTCATGATAACATAAATAAAAGCGCGCGGGATCATCGAATAGGAGAATGAACCATCGGAAGTGATCATTGCTTTTTCCATATCCAATCCGCTATAGATGATCGATCGTGAAGAAAGACCATGATATTGCTCGATGAGATGATCATCGATTTCTTTCAGGAAATCGATCAACTGTTTTTGATTCAATTTCTGCTTTTTGGTCGTAAAATCATTTTCCGAACAGGCCTTTCGGCTGGGCAAATTTGCTTTTCCCAGGTTTTCTTTTGAACTGAGAAATTTGGCATTTTCCGTAGCCGTGACAATCACTTTTCCGATCTCTTCTTCCGAAATGGCAGGATGCGATGCAAAACCCCAGGCTCCATCTTTATAGACTCTGGCAGAAACGCCACTGATGGCTGTTTTGCTGTTTGCCATAACGTCGCCTTTTACTAGCGAAATGTGGAAATTCCTGTTTTCCTGTACCCGAAGTTCTGTGTATTCCGTGAAATACTTTTTATGCTTTTCTAAATCTTTCAAAATCATTTTTATCTCCTTATTTTTAAAACCATTTAAGCCTTTTTCACAATTCATAACTTATTGTAATAAAATAAGTTAAAAGCACAAAAGGCATTTTGACTACCTCCTGTTCGATAATTTCGATAATTAGAAGTTAACTTCTTCTAAATCATTGAAATAGATTAAGAGCTAATCTTGTATTTTAACACTCTCAATATCCACCTCATCCCAGCCTTCTTGAGATCGTTTGTTTCACAAGCCGACTCATACCTATCGAGGAGAAGGCTG
>JAUSOT010000063.1 GCA_030656075.1 Candidatus Cloacimonadales bacterium | reverse complement strand
AAGAACACTGCGAGACCAAACCGACTACACGCTTGTTATGGGCAATTAAACTATAAAAATGTTTCAATTTTAATCAATGAACCATAGGAAAAACTTGAACTTATTCTATTAGAATTCTCAGCTAATACATGCCAGCCTTGTAAACTACCAGATACAAATACTAGCCTATCTTGAAAACCACTTGGAATTAATGAGCCAGATTGTATACCTAAACCAGTTATAGAAAAACTTGTGGATTCAGGAATCACCTCATAGTAGTCATTACTATATTTTGAATTGTAATAATGAATTATTGAATATTTTTCTGATTCAATGAATGTTTGTAAACTTGAAGACATATGAGTTGATAAAACAGAAAAGGTATCGACAACTACATGAATATTTCCTGTGTTCTTGGCAAAAAAATCTGCACCTTTGCTGGCATTGTTGTTATAAATATCACAGCGATTCACAGGATCAAAGGTTAAATTGCTGCCGTAATCCCAAAAAGCTGCACCACCATAATTAGCGTAATTTTCATTTATTCTAAGACCGGATAATGTAAGTGTGGTTAGATCAGCAAAAATAGCCCCACCTTGTTCTGCAAGGTTGTATTGAAAGTGACAATTCATGATGATCCCGTTTTCCACGCATTGTATTTGAATACCTCCACCATCATGAGCAGATAAATATGTACCATAACCATTTTGGATAGTAAAACCACGGATTGTTACGCCAATATCGATGTTGTGCAAAATGATACAGCTTTCCTGGCGTTGACCATCGATGATTGTGGATATGATATATTGCGGATCACTGGTGATCATTTCCAGGCTGGCAAGAGTGATGTTTTTGCCTGTCATGTTCAGGTTTTCAAAATAGGTTCCTGGATAGACGAGAACAGTATCTGCGTCTGAAGATGCATCTATACCTTCCTGGATGGTTGTGAAATCTCCGGTGCCATCGAGTTTGATATGATATGTAGTTCCAATTAGAAATGAACAAACGCAAATAAATATTATCAAATGAATTAGTTTATATATCACCAAACCCCCTTTTATTCCCCCTTATGAAGGGGGATTGTCTTCAAAATTCCCGATATATCGAGAATGATATTAAACCTTGCGAAGGTCTAAAATATAAGAAAGTTCAAAAACCTTCGCAAGGTGTTATGTGATACTATTTTAACAGCAGCATTTTTTTATTCAGGACTTTCTTACCGGTTGTAAGTTTATAGAAATATATCCCGCTGGAGACTTGCTTTTTGTTGTTATCGGTGCCATCCCAAACTACTTTATAATGACCGGATTCCTTATTCTCATCGATCAAGGTTCTAACTTTCTGACCCTTGATGTTATATACTGCTAATTCCGTATTTCCTTCTGCTGCTATTGAATAGTTTATAGTCGTTGTTGGATTGAATGGATTTGGATAATTCTGAGCTAAAGACGTTTTAATCACCTCAGGTAGGTTATTACCATTTCCTGTTAGTGAAATCAGGTAATATCGTTGTGGATTATTTGAAAAATCAAGTGATCCCAATTCTCCTTCTTCCATAATTTCCCGTTTGATTTTGTAGTTGTTGATCCTCATATTTTCTGAGCGAGAACCATAAGATAATTGGAAATCTACTAAGCCAGGATCAAATGTGGAAGAATCATTTAATACATAAGCCCGAATTTGAACCAGAGAATCAGTGATCACCTCTGCTCCCTTACATTCGTTATCCACATATAGTCCGATTTCAGTCGGATCACCTAATTCCTGGATATCAAGTTCTACAAAGACGGGAACATAATCGGCTTCTTCCGAATAAGTGAAATCCTGAGATGATGATTTAGTTTCTTTCGGTACTGCTCCACCTCCATCTTGACCCCAATAGAAACTGCAATTATTAGTGCAATGTACTACTACAAGGTCACCGTAATTCAATGTCCAGTTACTGGCTCCTAACCAGCCCAATTCTGTTTTGTTCAAAGTGAAGGTTTTGGTTTGGATCATATCTATATTATCAAGCACAGCTTCCAAGGCATCTAAAGGCTTCATGCTGGCTTCTAAATAATATCCAATCCAGTTCTCCTGCCCAGCCTCAAGATTTATTACATAATAGGGGCTTTCCAGGAAACCAGTTACTTCCAATGAATAAGCTTCATTCATGTGGATCTTATAGCCCTTTACGCTGGTGAATTGCTGATCAGCGTGTAGCCAGATCGGATCTTCAAAATATATGTCATTTTCATGTCCTTGAGTTTCAACTAATTGTAAAGCGGCAGGATAGGGTGGCAACATTATGTCGTAGAGCACATGGGAAGCAACATCATTGCCTATAAATAAATCGTCCAGAACGGGGAAACATTTCCAGTTTATGCCTTCGGTCGTGTCGATTAACTCAATAGAATCCACTTTATGATCGATAGCTCTAACAGCGCCAATATCTGAGGGAGTGCCATCTTGGTTTAGAATTGATGGATAGCTGCTCCATTCTGCAGATAAGGGAAAAAAAATAATTAAAGAAATAAGCATAAATATTAATTTCATTATTTCACCTACTAAATCAATTTTAATCTATTTTACTCATTTTTTTCGCTCTCAAAAACTCAATCCTCTCCTCAATCTCTTCTGAAACATTAAACTTCTCTGTCAATCTTTTGTAGTATTTCAAGGATTTCTCAAATTTTCCATATTCAAAATAAGCATCACCGGCCTGTTTATTTTTTTGGAATTCAAAATGTAAAGCTTGTTCCGGATTGTTAGTTTTTTCATAATATTGCTGCAGAAGATCATAGACATCGTATATATTTGAATATGGCATTATCTTTTGCAGAAGCGGAATATCTTTTTCCAGAGCTTTCAAATCATCACTGGTTCCTCCAGCGAGTAGAATCTTGAATTTCATTAAATTCAATAGATAATTAAATGGCATATTTTTCAAAGCACTATCGTTGTATTCTTTTGCCATTTGGAAGTTCTTGTTTGTCTTTTTCAGCAGGTAATTTCGTGCTAAAATCCTGGCGCAATGAAATTGACCGACATTCCAGTTCTGCCACGCATCCACCGATTGCGAAACGAATTGTACTGCCGGGATCGTCTGTTCTGCGCGGTCGTAGATGAGCGCTTTCCTGTACAAAACGCTGCTTCGATATTTCCTGTTTGAAATGTTGATGACGCTCACCGTTAAAATCAGGAAGAGGATCATGGCAGGCAATAGGATCTTTCTGGTTTTGATATGAGCGAGATTTTTGGGAAATTCCTGATTGTATTTGGAAATCACCATTCCGCTGAACAAGCAGAACCAGAAAATCGCGGTGGGGTAGTGGAAGGAATGATTGAAAAAGGAATCGATAATTAAGGTAGAAATTCCGGTGAAAATAATCAGAGCAAAAACATGATTTTCTGTCTTTAACAGCCTGAAAAGCATGACGTAAATTGATAACAGAAATATAGAAATCAACACAATTCCGATCAAACCTGTTTCCACCAGATATTGCAGCGGTTCGTTATGCAGTTCGGCAATGAACAGGCGGGAATCATAATTCCTGTCTTCGAATCCGCTATTGTGGAAAAGCGGATAATTGGCATCGAAATTTCCCAAGCCAAAACCGGTAAGCGGGTTTGCTTTGAACATCTCCAGCGCATTTCTCCATTTGATCAATCGCATATTTATGGAGTTGGTGGAATTGTGAATGTCGATGCTGTCGAGAAGAGTGCTCATCGTCTCGATCTGATCGTTCAACGATCTTCCTGAAACTGGTTTTTTGTTGATCGTACTTCCGATTGAAACCAGTAAGATAGCAATTATTATGGCAATGAAGACATGAAGAATGTTGTTGCGAGTTAGAAATTTTCGTAAATCTGATTTTATCAAAACAACGATGAACAGTACGATCATTGAAATAGCGGTTCCCAGCCAGGCGCTGCGCGTTCCGGCAGCGATGAGATAAGCCAGAGTTATGCTGCAGGATGCAGAAAGAAGGATTTTCCAGGTTTTGGAGTTCTTCATACAAAGTAGCTGAATATAGGTAAGAGGAAAGAGTAGTGCGATCGTGGTTGTAGCCAGATTTTTATTCACAAAAGTGGAGGCGGGAGGAACAGCCTGCTGAAAGAAACGGAAATCTAAACCGTAGAATTGCAGTATTCCCAACAAAGACAGAGCAAATACGATCAGCGAAAGCAGGCGGAAGAGAACCTTGAAATCGAGGTTGAGCGCGTAATAAGAAATAAACAGAATAAGTAGAAAAATCGAGAGATGGTTGATAATTTCCTGGATGTAGTTGGCTTTGTTCACGCTCCAAAGACCGGAAATCAAAAACCAGATAGCCAGGATGATGATGAGAATTTGCATCCTACTTAACTTGAATTCACCTGATTTTCCGGAAAAATAGGCTTTGCCAATTGTGATGAAAGGCAGCACGATCGCCAGCAGATTCAGCATGATCCAGCGCGCGCCCAATGAAGGTTCCGCCATTTTGGATAGATATAAAAAGGAAATAACAGTACAACAAAGATAGATGAAATTGTTTAAATTGAATATCTTATTCCTTTTCGAGTTTCTTTTCATCTTCTCCTCTAAATTCACCGTTCTTAACTCATTTCTTCGGGTGAGTTAAGTGAGAGAATTCCACATTAGAAATTCAAGTCCGTTCAACCTCTCACAAGGTTTCCATTCGTGTCCGTTGTGCCTTCGTGTCTTTGTGGCAAAATCATTTCAACAGCATCATTTTCCTGGTTTTTTCGAATTTCGTTTTGCCTTCTACTTCAGCTTTCACTTTGCAAAAATAAATTCCCGATGCGGATTGCTTGCCGCTTTCATCCGTTCCATTCCAAACCACAGAATGCTGACCCGCTGCCAGCTGATCGTTGATAAGCTGCTTAACTTTCTGGCCTTTGATGTTGTAAACTGCCAGTTCAACTTTGGAATCGATTGGAATTGAAAATTGGATTTTCGTATCGGGATTGAAAGGATTGGGGAAGTTGCACAACTCATAACTCACAACTTCTAACTCATCACTCACAGGTGTTCCAAACCATTCCAAAGCACCCATATCCGGCGCATTACCGTAATATTCATTTTCATCCATATCTAAAATCACTTCTCCGTTCCATTCGAAGTAAGCTGTACCGGCATCGATGCATGGTGAATTTTCAGACAGGTTAAAATCTCCAGTGTTCGGATCGACAAAGAGCGGATCGGCATCGATGTTGCCATCCAGCCAATTTAATTCTGCTCCAAAATCAACTACAATGGCTTCTATTCCATTTTCTATATCACAATAAGTTATGTTTAAGAAGCTAGGGCTCCATGACAAGGATCTGCAAATTGTGTTTCCGCAATTATAAAAGATCGAATTAACTATTGAGACATTAGATTCAGTAGCATCTATACAACTACCACCTGTGCCAATTTCATTATTATAAAACGTGGAATTCAATATCGATAAATTATCGTCAGATGATTCAATAACAACACTCCAGACCTCATATTGATTGTCATATAATAATACTCTGTTCAAAATATATTCTGATCCAGAAGAGTGAATTGCCGAATAATAGGACAATTCATTCTCAGTTATGATCAAGTTCTCAATGGTAGCATTAGATTCCTCTAATCTTATAGCATTGTACGTGAAATTTTTGAGAGTTAAATTCTTCGCTGTTACATTCTCACTGCCATTTATAATGATCAGATAATCAGCAGATTCACCATCCAGAACAACCGAATCCTGCTGCGTCCCGACAATCGAAATATAGTTATGCGGAACAACAGGAAATGTTTCTCCGGTCTGAGAAGGTGAGTAAATCCCGTTTGCTAGATGGATAGTATGAGCTTCCAAACTATCTGCCGCAATCATCGACAAAGCATGAGTGATCGTTAGAAACGGATCATCAGGAGTCAGTCCGCTATTACCATCTGAACCGGCAGGACTTACAAAAAGATCATCATATATTTGTTCTATCTTGGCATTCAGAATGTCGAAAGTAAAATTCTCTAAGGGATAAGAATAATAATTATTCGGAATCATTACGGTAAATGTATCAACTATTACATCGACATCTGTGAGATTGTAGGCACTCAAATCATTGCCGATATTATTGTTTGTGTCTATATTGCAGTAAATATTACAGCGATTAACCGGGTCAAAAACTGCAACTGCACTGTGTCCAAAATATATTCCTCCACCATTACCTGAAGTTACATTTTCTGAAATCGTAACTCCAGATAAATTAATTGTGGTATTGGAAACACATATTCCTCCACCAGACCATTCGGCAATATTTCTGTAGATTATCAAATTATTGGCAATGATTGATGAGTTGTGGGAGCAGGATATTCCACCGCCATTATCAACTGAAAAATTTTCAATTATACTCACATTATTTAAAACGGGATTAGCTCCCCAACAAGATATTCCACCACCTTCTGCACCTTCGTAATCTAAGCAAGAATTGCCTGTTATTGTCACATTCGATATAATAGGAACAGAACCGCTACAGAAATAAATTCCTCCTCCATCATAATTGCATGAATTATTTAAGATTGTAGAACTCTCCAAAGTTGGACATGTATTTTCACCACTGAATATCATTCCACCACCATCACTTCTGGCATGATTTCTCTTAATTGTTAATCCCGAGAGAATCGGACTCGATTCCCAAATATATATTCCACCTCCATAACAGGCGGCATTATTAGAGATTTCGCAATTTGTTATTTCCAGGTTGGAGGAAAGATTGATGTAAATACCACCTCCGCAACGATCTGCATAAGGAGCATTATAATCCGATGATTTGGCATATTCTATCCTGCAATGCTCCAGTTTGGAATTTCCCTGTCCATTATAAATACAACTCATAAAACGCAAACCATGCCAACCGCCATCGGTGGTCTGATAATTACTAAATCCCGTAGTGTCTGCAACTGTAAACAAAATGGAATCTGCCGGAGTGCCCTGAGCCAGCAGTTTTCCGTGAATGATGAATTTGTAATAACCATTGAAAACAACTTGTACGCCTGGTTGGATGGTAAGGTTATCACTCAATTGCAAAGTGATTTCTCCGTCGATGTAATATGGTGAATTCGCTTGCGTCCAGATGCCGCTTACATTGCCGGCGGGAATTACTATGTCAGCAAAAAGAAGAGACGTAAAAAAGAAAAACCAAATTATTAATTTTTTCATATCCTTTACCTCATAATTCACCGTTCTTAACTCGTTTCTTCGGGTGAGTTAAGTGAGTGAATTCCGAATTAGCAAGTCAAGTCCGTTCAACCTCTCACAAGGTTTCCATTTTGTGTTCTTTGTGCCTTCGTGTCTTTGTGGCCCAATCATTTCAGCAACATCATTTTCCTGGTTTTTTCGAATTTCGTTTTGCCATCTACTTCGGCTTTCACTTTATAAAAATAAATCCCGGAAGCTGATTGTTTGCCATTTTCATCCTTTCCGTTCCAAACCACAGAATGCTGACCGGCTGCCAGCTGATCGTTGATAAGCTGCTTAACTTTCTGGCCTTTTATGTTGTAAATTATCAGATCGACACGGCAATCCTGCGGCAGCGAAAACTGGATTTTCGTATCGGGATTGAAAGGATTGGGAAAATTCTGCTGAAGAGCAAAAGTGAGTGGAATTTGCGGAATATCCGAACCGGTAAATTCGCTTTCCCAGGCGCCGATATCGGGAGCGGGACCCAGATATTCATCCGGCTGCATATCGAGATAAACGTGGTTTTCCCATTCGAAAAAAGCGGTCCCGGCATCTATACATGGTGATTCCGGCTGCAGCATGAAAAAATCATTCTCCACTTCTCCAAACATTGGGTTAGCATCGATATTACCATCCAGCCAATGCAAATTATAATTTCCCTGGAATTGCACTCCAGCTTGTCCAGCTTCGATATCACAGTGGTCGATGATCATTGTGGCAGTATAGGTATCGGTTCCGCGCAGATAAATCTGTTCCGGTACATTTCCCCATAATATCTGATTAACCAGAATTGCCGATTGATCTTCACCTTGCGGGTCAGTTATACGATAATAAATTGCGCCGCCACTTGCTGCTTCATTAAAGCAGATTGTGTTGTTCAGTAGCGTAAGTTGAGAATTTCGAGCATAAACACATCCACCATAATCAGATGAATTATAGTACAAATACGAATCTGAAATTGCCAGATCAGAATTGATTGCATAAATTGCTCCTCCAAACGAGGAGGAATGATTCTGGCAGATATTCAATTTATTCATACTTAGATTTGAATACTCGGCAAAAATGGCGCCGCCAGTTTGACTATGCATTGCATTTTTCAACGTGCAGTCATTTATTATAAAATTGGTAATATTTTGGCAAAAGATAATTCTACTTTCAGCATTTCCATCCAGGAATGTGTTTTCTTTAGATTCACCCTGGATAGTGATGTAGCTGGCAACAGCCAAAGGAAATGATTCTCCGTTAACGACAGGTGAATATGTACCCGGAGCTAAATAGATTATGCGTGGATTCAATGAATCTGCATAGACTCTTTGCAAGGCATAAGTTATAGAGCGAAACGGATCATCGGCTGTCAACCCGCTATTTGAGTTCGAACCTTCTGGTGAAACGTAAACATCTGCGTTAATAGCAGATAAGTAAAAGTTTTGGATATTAAATGTGATATGTTCAATCGGATTGGCAAAATAATTGGAAGGAACTTGAACAGTGAAAGTATCAACGTAAACCAGCATATCATCAGAGAATCCCGGATTATAGTAAAAACCAATATCGTTTCCACTGGATGGCGAAGCAAAAGAATGATTATTCATAATATTGCATAAATTATCTTCGTCGAAAACAGGAGAAGCAATATCGCAGTAAAGACCTCCTCCAGACTGATTAAGCGAAATATTATCTTTAATTGTTACACCCGAAAGTAAAACTGAATCACATAAATAAATTCCTCCTCCAAACGTACAGGCAAAATTATCAACAACGAACAAATCCACCAGAACAGCATCGCTGCCAATTATATTAATTCCACCTCCAAAGCCATAGGAATAATATAAATTGAAGGCGTAGTTGTCTTTGATTATCAAATCCTCTAAATGAGCGTAGTTTCCTTGAACATCAATCCCTGCCCCGAAATCGAAACTGCCGTTGATCACAGATAGATTTTCAATGGTAACGTTATTACCGATAACTTGAATTACCTGATTTGTTTCTTCCGCATCCAGGATGGTTGTTTCTCGAGAAATACCCGAAATTGTGAGAGCATCATTAATGGTAATTGGAAATGATTCTCCGTTTGAAGAAGGTGAATAAATTCCTTCTGCCAGATAAATGGTGTGTGGTTCGGTTTGAGTTGAGATGATCATCTGCAAGGCACGCTGAATTGTTTTAAGCGGTTCGGTCGGTGTAAGTCCGCTGTTATCGTTCGAACCCAACGGTGAAACATAGAGATCGGCAGCTACAGGTTCATAGATGGAATTGCTGATATCGAATGTAAATTGGCTGAACGGGTAAACCATGTTCTCATCAGGAATAAGAACCGTGAAAGTATCGACAATCACATTTATGGGAGATTCATACCAGTAGATTTCATAACCTGAGGATGAATTGTTCAAGTAAATATTACATAGATTATTTGGATCGAAGTTAATGATTGGTGAACCGTAATCTTGAGATATTGCTCCCGCCAGTTCATTCGAAGTATTGTTGAAAATTGAAGTTCCAGTCATATTCAAAATGCTGCTTCCGGCAAGATTTATACCGCCTGCCTGATAAGTACTATGGCAGTGTTTTATCTCGATATTTGTAAGATCCAAAGAACTCGTCCTGCAATCGATTCCTCCTCCGTAAGAATATTCTGTCTCTTCAGCATTTCTTATGCTCAGGTCGTTGATTTGAACATCATCAGCATCTTCCAATCTGAATATTCCTGAGCTGTTTTCCGCATCGATGATCGTACCGTTCCTGGAAGTGCCCTGGATGGAAAGATAGGATTTTAAGCAAATTGGTAAAACTTCATCCGTTAATGAAGGCGAATAAACTCCATCCTCGATAAAAATTGTCAGGGGATTTTGTGATTCCGGTTGGATCATCTGCACAGCCTGAGAGAGGGATTTGATTGGTTCGGAAGGGTTAAGTCCGCTGTTGTTATTGGAACCGTTTACACTCACATAAATATTTGAAGTAATGGGTTCATAAATATGATTCTGAATATCGAAAGTAAAATTAGCAAGAGGATAAGCATAAACTTCAGTGGGTACGGCAACCGTAAAAGTATCCAGATAAACTTCGAAGAAGTCTTGTGAGTTAATGAAGATATCAAAACCTTGATTAGGCTGGGATAATGAAATATTTGAATAGATACTATTTCGATTATTCTGATCAAAAATAATATTAGCTTCATATGAACGGATGCCTCCTCCCGAATAGAGTGCAACATTATGGTATATGGAAGTCCCTGAAAGGGAAAGGTCGCTAAAATAGCATAAAATTCCAGCTCCACCACTCGCATGATTTCGGGCAATAATAGAATTATTCACTTCCACCTGAGCATCATATATGATCCAAAGACCACCGCCGTCATTAAAAGAATGATTTTCAGTAAACAAACAATTCTCGAAAGTTGCTTGAGCATCCCATATAGCTGTTCCTGCACCACCGCAATCATATTCGTAACCAGCTTCGTTTCGTGAGATTATACAATTTTCCAAAGTAGGATTGGAATTACCGCTGATAAACATCCCGCCACCATCGCAGTAAGCGTGATTATCGGTTATTTGTGAATTACTTATAACAGGACAGGAACCGGAAGAAATATAAATTCCTCCTCCATCGGATAATGCAAAATTATTCCTAACAATGATATTCTGTAGATGTGGACTGGAATTGGTGATAGCTATCGCTCCGCCGTATCGTGCTTCGTTATTGATGAAAATTGAATTTTGGATTAGCAGGTTGGAAGAATTCAAACATAAAAGAACTCCACCTTTGGTTATTGCCGTGCCATTATCCACTTGTTTGCCATACTCAAAATGGCAATAGTTCAATACGCCGCCCGGTTGTCCGTTGTAAGTTGTGTTGATGAAGCGGATTCCCTTCCAACCTGTATATTGATTGGCAGCGGTAAAAAAAATACTGTCCGTTGCCGTACCCTGAGCGATCAATCTGCCATTGACGATGAAACGATAACAGCCTTGGAAGATGACTTCCACACCTGGTTCAATTGTGAGAGTTTGGTTGGAAGGAAGATTGATTTCTCCTTGAACGTTATAGGGTGAACCTGCTAAAGTCCAGGTTCCGCTGACAGGACCGTAAAAAACATCGGTGGAAGCGAATAAGAAATTAAAAAATAATATTATAAAGATGAAAATCCAGAATCTTCCGTTCATTTAATCCTCCTAAATTACCACATTTTTAAGGTTAAATATTTCATTTCTGTCATTCTGAGGGTTCTTCCTGCATTATCTCACGAAGAATCTCATAAAACCGAGATCCTTCCGTAGAACAACGTGCAAGATTCGTCCAACCTTCGTTGAACTTCAGCTTGGCAGGCAGGATGACATTCATATAACTAATTTATTTTATAAACAAAAATTTTATAATATGATCGTGCGCTTATTTGATAATCGATCTTCTGCAGATTAATCTGCTTGGCATTTCCCACCTCCACTGTGGAAAAAAGATATTCCACACCAAATTTCTTCAACTCAGGCAAATTCAGATCACAAGTGATGCTTCTGATATTCTGCTTCAGATATTCCTGATCGGTATAATGCGTGCCGATTTCATCATCAAACAGAAACAAAGCCGAACCTTTATTCTCAAAATAATCTTTCAAAGCCTTATTTTGTGTCAATTCATTATTAATGATTTTCCTGAAACTGTTTTTATATTCCAGGGGATAATAAGCACTGAAAGAATCGACGGTTTTAAAGCTGTTGAAATTGGCTACAGCCGGATAGAAACCAATACAACCGATACGGAAATCGTTGTCGATTTCAGGAAGATTTTTGCGGATTTCGGCAAATTGTTCTTCAGACATAAATTCTTTGAAAGTCGGCTTTTCCGAATATGCCCGGAAAGTGTAAAAATAAAGATTCAGAGCGATTTGCAGACCCAATAAAATTACCAGTACGATTTTAGAGAATTTGTTTCGAAAAGTTTGTCCAATCCATCCCAATAAAATGCTCCAGAGCAGAAACCAGATGACGGGATTGAGAACATACAAACGGTCAAACCGGAAACCAAGTTGAGAGTTGTTATATAAATTCAGAACGGGATTCCAATAGAACAAACCGTACAAAATGGAGAGTAGAAATAATGCTGACCAAAGTGGTAAAATCGATTTTAGTTTTTTCCTGTCTTTTTTTAAAATAACCAGAAGTGTGATGATCAAACATGACGGCAAGATGATGGCCGCATGCAGGCTGGGAGCGAGATTGTAGGAAAGGAAAAAATTATGAATCATCACCTTGAGGCTGCGCCAGAGAGTTAATCCTCCTAAAATTTGGTCGGCTCGGTTGGTGGGAATTTGATAGATGAATTCATTCAGGAAAACAGGATAATGACTGATGACATAACAGAGTAACAAACTGAAGAAGGCAGAAGGAAGAAAGATGTTCATTTTCTTTTTGATAGTGACATAAATGAGAGCGATAAACATGATCAGAATTAAAAACATTCCGGATAGAAACAGATTGGAATAGAAGGGAAAAAACAGGAAAATCAAATATGAGATCAGCACATTTCTTTTATGATACAAATTCAGGAAAGCATAGATCAGCAGCGGAATGCCGGCAATGGAAAGATTACCCTGCGGCCAGTGGGGAAGTGTGACAAAAGCAAAACAAAGCAATCCGATAAAAAACTCTGAAAGTCGGTTTTTCTGTACATATTTTTTCAGCAGGAAGAAAATTCCCAGAAAAGCCAGAATTCTATAGAAAATCTCATTAAAAACAAATCCCCAAAAATAATCGAAAGAGAAAAAAAGTTTGTCGAGTTTAAGGTGAGCGAGATGATAAATCGGATTTGTGCCGGGCAGCGTGAATTCAACTAAATTTTCATTTGGAAAGAAGCAGGCTTTCATTTTGCCGTCGAAAATTCCCTGCATATTCAGTTGATTCAGATTATCATGAACCGGAATGTAAACTGCTTTACCTTTGATGAAATACGGAGAAAAATACAGCAAAGAAAGAATTAGAAAGAAAGGAATTAGTAACTTAGACTTCATAGGATTAAACCCCTCTGCCTCCCCTAATCAGGGGAGAATTTTTAGAATCAGAGATTCTATATTTCCCCCTAAATAGGGGGATAAAGGGGGTTGAAAATCTCAAATCATTAATCATAAATTTCTCTTTACTTGCTTTCATCTTCGCTTTTTCATTTAAAATAATCCCTGATTTTCTCAACGATGAAAAGCACTTCGCTGTCGGTTAAACCATAAAACAGCGGTAAACGTAAAATCGTGGAAGCCACCTTTTCTGTAACAGGCAAATGCTGATATTCACCTTGCCGGATGGGAGAATTGTGCAGAGGAATATAATGAAAAACAGATTCGATTCCTGCTTCTTTCAAGTATCCGATCAAAGCTTTTCGTTGCTGTTCGGATTTCAATATCAAATAGAATAAATGCGCATTATGAATGCATTTTTCCGGAACGAACGGGAGTTGGTCAGAGCTCAAAAATTCTGACAATTTCGAAAAATATAAGTCCCAGATTAACTTTCTGTTATTATTTATCTTTTCTAAATCCATTAACTGCGGATAGAGAAAAGCAGCCTGCAGTTCGCTCATCTGGAAATTACCGCTTTTGGCAACCCAACTGTAATGATCGGTTTTACTTAGTTCAAAATGAGTTCGATTTGTACCGCAATTGATCAGAATTTCAGCCATTTCCAGCATTTCCGGATTATTCACCAGCAGAGCGCCGCCTTCGCCGCAATGGATATTTTTGGTTTCATGAAAACTGACGACAGCCAGGTCTCCGAAACTGCCAAGAGCTTTGCCGTTATATTTGCTGCCAATGGCCATGGCGCAGTCTTCGATCAAAATGATTTCGTGTTTGCGGCAAATTTCCGCAATCTCTTCGATTTGGCAGGAAATGCCGGCGTAATGAACTACCACCACCGCTTTCGTTTTGTTTGTGATAAGTTTTTCGATCAGTTTTTCGTCGATATTTTTGGTGCCCGGCCGAATGTCGCACCAGACGATTTTGGCGCAAGCCCTCTGGAAAGGATTTGCCGTTCCCACATGCGTGAAGGAAGGCATGATGATCTCATCTTCGGGTTCGATATTCGACAGCAGAGTTGCCATTTCCAAAGCTGAAGTGCAGTTGGAAGTAAGGAAAGCTTGATGGCAATTGAAAATCTCTGCCAGTTTTTGTCGGCATTTTCTGCTGTAATCGCCATTGGCAGAAATTTTTCGGTCATTGATAACTTTGGAAATGTGTTGTTTTTCAGTTCCCAGAATCAGAGGTTTATTGAAAGGGATTTTCATATTGATATCTCGAATAAATTCAACCGTTCCGAAGGTTCAGCGACCGTTCGGAAGGTTTCGATTGATAGTTCACGGATTTGCACGGAACAAATTTCATTTTTCCTCTTTGCTCTTGATTCTTTATTCTTTGCTCACTTCTCACTTCTCACTTCTCACCGCTCATTTCTCATTTCTCATTTCTTTCCAACCGTTCCGAAGGTTCAGCGACCGTTCGGAAGGTTTCGATCGATAGCTC
>JAUSOT010000061.1 GCA_030656075.1 Candidatus Cloacimonadales bacterium | reverse complement strand
GGGCATAACTTATTGAACAACATTAAGTTACGAGGTTTTTCCGTCAAATACTTTCTTGAACTATCTGCTTGTTTCTCAGTTACTTAAATCAAGTCGGAAAGATTAGTAGTAATAATTCTGGCTTTACTTCTAGTAAGTACTTTTAAATTACTTTGGGACACGAAAAATGAATTATCATATAAAACAAAAGTTAAAGAATTAAACATTGAAGGTCTAGATAAAAGAATTGAAAAAATCGTAAATGAAAAATTTATAGATAAAACAAGTTCGTTTGTTCGATCCAAAAGAATAGAAATAAAATCTAACAAATCTCTTAAAGAACAAACAAATAAGAAAAGCAAAACAATCTCATTTGAAAATGAATTCGATTTCTTCTTATCCACATATAATCGAAAGCATTACGATAAGGCATTGGAACACATTACAAATGCTATTAAATTAAAAGATAACATTCCAGAATTATATTATAATCGTGCTTTAACATATTATGCGAATAATGATTTTCAAAAAGCAATCAATGATTTTAAAATTACTATTGATTTGGGTTACGAAAATGGAATATTATATTTTGATTTTGCAGGTGCTTATTATAATATTCAAGACTATAATTCAGCAATCAGCTGTTTATCAAAAGCTTTAAAATTTAATCCAGATAATCCAAACATCTTTACTAATAGAGGAAATTTATACTTGATTATTAAGAATTATAATTCGGCTCTAACTGATTATAATGAAGCATTATCCATGAATCCTCATGATCCTTATGTGTATTGCAATAGAGCTAATTTATATTATCAAATAAATGAATATAAGAAGAGTACTAGAGACTATGAAAAATGTATACAATTTGGAATTGAAAATTCAAAAACTTATTTAAATAGTGGATTGGCTTATTTTCAGCTAAATGAATATAAGAAATCATTAGAATTCTATAATAAATCTATTTCAATTGATAACAATAATTTTATCACATTTTATTTAAGAGGATTAGCTTTTTTTAATCTTAATAAATATAAAAAATCTATTGAAGACTTCACTAAAGCTTTTAATTTAGGTTTAGTAGATTGGTATATTCATTTTAATCGTGGCAAAGCATATATCATGCTAGAATATTACAACTTAGCAATATCAGATTTTACTGATGCAATTAAGAAAAATCCTGATGAACAAGAATTATTTGATCTAAGAGCAAGAACTTATTATCATCTTAAAGATTATAATAGTGCAAAAAAGGATTATTTTGAAGTATTAGAATTTAATCCTGAGAATCCAAATTATATTCAGGATCTAATTGAGTTAGAGCTTATCCTCGGTGAAAACATACTATCCAGAGAGTATATTTTTAATTTGTTAAAAATTACAGCAGAACCCAAGCATCGAATAATTGGATATTTTTTTCTATGTATAAATAGCATTTTACTTAACGAAAATATAGATGAATGTTATTCTGATTTTAAGAAAATTGCCAATTCAGACATAAATATTGATTGGGACTTTACTGATTTGGATTATTGGATTGATAATGTTAAGTTGAATTCAAATATTAAAGGTAAAATTAAAAATCTAATACTTGAATTAAAACAACTAGCAAAATAGAATTTCTACACTCTCAAAACTTCCTTCCATCCGTGTCCATCCGTGCCAATCCGCGGCTTAAAGTTTCTCCACCTTCTCCCATATCATCTTCAATGTATCTTCATAACTCGGTGGCGGTCCCAGGTTTATTTCTTCATCATCGATGAAAATAGCGTCGGTTATTTTTTTTGTTTTATCCCTTCGAGTAACTTTGCTGAATTAATAATCGGAAAATAGAGTTGATTATATTCAGACCGCGTATTCAATAAGGCAATCATTCCTCTCATTCCGGAAATTGAAATATTCATAAAAGTCAGCATTATTTCATCAGGAATTTTATAAACATTCTTTTCGAGATTTTGAACTACTTCAGAGAAATTACGTATCTTAAATATATGCTTTGTCTCGATACCGAAAAGCTCAAATCTTTTTCCATCTTTTTCAATATAAAATTTAGCCATTGTTTGAATAGATACAGTACCGGAATCGCCATCAATATGTACATTTGCTCCATAATCTACATTTGAATTTTTGATTGATTTTTCTTTTAATCCTAATGTTAAAGGATCATTTTCAAAATAACTCAATTTCTTAATATCGATAAGCCTGAACTGTATAGGTTTTTTGTTAGTTTCCATAATAACCTCTCGAATAAGCTCCTGTTTCTTTGGCACCCCTAATATTTCCTGCTTGCATTTTATCAAAAATAAAATCATCATCCCAATTATCAACAGGTGTATGATAAACAACAAAAAAGTAATTAACTTTCTCTTCTTTTGGTAGAACCTGCTTTGAATAAATATTAATGTCAAATCCAATTGCATCTGCTATCTCTACCATTCTTTTGATTGAGATATTTGGTGTTTTTCTAAACATCTGAGATATTGCAGATCGTGATTTATTAATCCTTCTAGCAAGTTCAGCTTGGCTAATGTTATTTTCTTCCATATAAGTTAATGCCAAGTTGTAAAAATCATTAATGATTCCCCATGCTTTCTGATTTGAAGTTGGAGGAGCTGCAAAAAAATCTTCAACTTCGTTCAAAATATCTTCTGAATTCTTGTTCATATCTTTCTTTCCTCTTATTAATCCTTTTGTAAATTTCATCACTTATTCTATCCTTTTTCTTATCCAAATAATAATCAAAAAATATTATATTATTACCACATTTCTGAAAGAAAAAGAACCTGTGAGGAAATGGTCGAATCTCTCCAAAATCATATTGATGTAAATTCCATTTAATCTTATCAGATTTATAGTTTTCGTGTATTGCCATCTTGGAAATCAAATCTTTAATGTCGTCTTTTATATCTCTTTCAAGACTATTAAAAGCTTGCATCATTTTTGATTCTCCATTTTCAATAACATAAAACACTCTTCTGATATTTTTGTTAAGATCAGAAGATTTCAATAATTCCCTGAATTCCACCTTTCTCATTTTTCACCTGCCAAAATGTTAACCTATACATTAACACGTCAAGTTTATTTTCTCCACCCTCTCCGCAATCATCTTCACAGTATCTTCATAACTGGGCGGCGGTCGTAAGTTTATTTCTTCATCATCGATGAAAATAGCGTCGGTTACCCCCCATTCTTTTATCGTTTCGCTGCTTAAAGTTTGGATAATTTTGATTCCACTTTGTCGTCAAACTCGGCAGCAGCTTTACGGAAGTTTTCAAAGCCGACATTGTAAGTAGTACACCAACCGCTGATGAAAGCTGTGATGGTAACTTTTCCTGAAATTTTTATTGGTTTCTTTTCAGGCTTTCGCCATTTGGGTGGATGAGCGTCTTTGGTAAATGGTTTCCAAACCAATTCCTGGATTCCCATCGCATCTGCTAATTCGTATCCAAAATTTTTATAGAAAGCCGACGGTATCCAGAATGGTTGAGATAATCCCCAGGCTGCAATGCCTTTTGCTCCGATTTGTTTCACATCCATTTCCGCAGCTTGAATTAATGCCTTTCCCATTCCCTTTTTCTGCATATTTCCCACACCTTTACCTTTGTAGCCATGCACCCAGATGCAAAAAATAAAATAGAGGTCTTTACCAGCAGCAGGTGAATATTCGATGGGAGCATATTGGATCATACCGCAGACATTTTCTTTTTCATCAAGAGCAAGTTTAACGCGCAAACCTTCGTCTTTCATCTTTTCAAACCACTTCTGTTTATGGTCTCCGGCTTCTTTCATTTCGTCAGACCAGTCTTCTAAGCAGCAGAAATAGGTTTTGTGATGTTTTTCAGTTAAATCAACGATCTTCATATCGACTCCTTATTTTAGATGATTTCAGAATCAGTTACGAAAGAAGAATTAGCGGAGATTGGTGTCAAATGATTTAACACACCCCGATTTTTCGATGAAAAACCACCCCTCTCGAGAGGGTAATTTCCGTTCGCAAGATTTACTAGAAAAAAGGACGATTCGTGAATTGTCCCTACGTTATATTTTTTTGTTCGTTTTAGTTAGTTGTTAATAAGCTTTTTTTTGTGCCTTTTTGTGGCAATTTTTCTATGGCTATTATCCGCGATCGGCTTTTAATACTTCCAGAAAGGCTTCCTGCGGTACGTTCACATTGCCGATCTCTTTCATGCGCTTCTTGCCTTCCTTCTGTTTTTCCAACAGCTTTTTCTTACGAGTGATGTCCCCGCCATAGCATTTGGCAGTCACATTCTTACGCATGGCAGTGATCGTGCTGCGCGCCAGAATTTTGGAACCGATACTGGCCTGCAGAGCGATTTTGAAAAGATGCCGGGGAATAACATCCTTCAGTTTTTCAGTCACACTCTTTCCCCATTGGTAGGCTTTATCGGCATGACAGATGAACGACATTGCATCCACTTTATCGCCGTTGATCAGGATATCCACTTTCACTACATTGGAAACCCGATATTCTTTGAATGTATAATCCATCGAGGCATAACCGCGGCTCACCGATTTCAGTTTATCGTAAAAATCAAAAATGATCTCGATCAGCGGAATTTCATAATGAATCGACATGCGTTTTTCATCGATATATTGAATATTTTTTTGAATGCCGCGCCGCTCCTGAACGAGCTGCATGATGTTCCCCACATAGTCGGCCGGAACGATGATCTCTACATCCATAATGGGTTCTTCGATGCTTTCAATATGGGCAGGATCAGGCATATCGACCGGATTGTAGATCACTTTTGTCGTTCTATTTGCCAGATTAATGTTAAAACGCACACTCGGCGTTGTGGTAATAATCGGAACATTATACTCTCTATAAAGACGTTCCTTCACAATTTCCAGGTGCAGCATTCCCAGAAAACCACAGCGAAAACCAAAGCCGAGAGCCAGAGAACTTTCCGGTTCATAAGTAAGCGCTGCATCATTCAATTTCAATTTTCCCAGGCTGTCCCGCAGAATTTCATGATCTTCCTTATCGAGTGGAAAAACACCGCCGTAAACCATCGGTTTCGGTTCTTCAAAACCGGGAAGCGCTTCTTTACAGCCGTCTTTTGCTGAAGTGATCGTATCACCCACCCGGGCATCCGCCACTTCTTTGATATTGGCGATGATATAGCCGACTTCTCCGGCTGTAAGCTGTTCAGCTTTATTATGCTTCAAACCGAGATAACCGATTTCTTCGATGGAATATTCGGTTTCTGTGGAAAAGAGTTTGATCGCATCATTTTCATGCAAAATTCCTTCAAACATACGGATTAAAATGATCACACCACGGTATTTATCGAAATAGGAATCAAAGATCAATGCCTTGGCCGGAAGTTCCGGATCTCCGGTTGGAGCTGGAATGTAATCGA
This sequence comes from Candidatus Cloacimonadales bacterium, assembly GCA_030656075.1. Taxonomy (GTDB): domain Bacteria; phylum Cloacimonadota; class Cloacimonadia; order Cloacimonadales; family TCS61; genus B137-G9. The sequence continues at coordinate 19,585 of JAUSOT010000061.1, read as the reverse complement.
TAATTCCCTGCAGAAGATCATCCACGCCCGTTCCATCCTTGGCGCTGATGCAGAAAATGTGTTCCGATCCAATACCGATATTTTCGATGATATCGTGCCGGGTTCCTTCCACATCTGCTTTGGGAAGATCGATCTTATTGATGACAGGAATTATTTCCAGATCATTATCCAAAGCCAGATACATGTTGCTCATGGTTTGCGCTTCGATGCCCTGAGATGCGTCAACCAGCAGCAGCGCTCCATCGCAGGAAGCCAGGCTGCGGGATACTTCATAAGAAAAATCCACGTGGCCGGGAGTGTCGATCAGGTTCAGAATATACTTTTTTCCACCACTTTCATGTTCCATTTTGATGGCATGAGATTTGATCGTGATGCCGCGTTCCCGCTCCAAATCCATATCATCCAGGATTTGGGCTACCCGGTCTATTTTGTCGATCACATGCGTTGCTTCCAGCAGCCTGTCCGCCAGCGTTGATTTGCCGTGATCGATATGAGCGATTATGCAAAAATTTCTGATCAAGTCTCTGTTCATCTAACCTCCGAACCGATTTCAAAAACTTGAGTATCAGTTTATATGTCAACAATTTCATTGATATGAAACTTATGAAAAATTTTGTTCTTGACGCTTCCTTAACCTTATTTTACGGAAGTTAATCATTGAAATAATTTTGTAAAAGATTTAAGGAGAAGTTTATGGACATGCAGGAACAAATTATAACTCTTCAGAAAGAAGTGGAAAACTTGAAATGCCAATGTACTGAAGACCGATTAACCATGATCGTTTTTTCCGGTGAATTGGATAAGATCATTGCGGCTTTTATCATTGCTACCGGCGCCGCCTCGATGGGTACGAAAGTATCCATGTTTTTCACTTTCTGGGGAAGCGCTACTCTCAGAGCACCACAGAAAAAAGCAAAAGGTAAGAATTTGATCGGAAAAATGTTTGGCATGATGCTTCCTAAGGGATTCAAACATCTCAAACTTTCGAACATGAACATGGCTGGAATCGGAGCTGTCATGATCAAAGATATTATGAAAAAGAAGAAAGTCCCTTCCCTGGACGAAATGCTGGAAATTGCTGAAGAATTGGAAGTACAGATCTCAATTTGCGAAATGTCGATGGATCTGATGGGAATGAAAAGGGAAGAGATGATTGACTATAAATTCCTTCGTTATTGTGGAGTAGCAACTTTTCTGAATGATGCCTTGAAAAGTAAATCGACCTTATTTATTTGAAAGAATGGAACCAAACTTAAGATTATTGTAGGTTTTAAAATTGGATTACCGATTTTAATAATTGCGGCAGATGTGGTAAAATTTGCATTGACATGATTTTTTAAGAAAAATTATTTGCCTGAGATTTTTAGAGGATTCGAGAAAAGATATTTTTAAGGGATTTGTTTTTTTGGGCCGTCGCCAAGCGGTAAGGCACAAGGTTCTGGCCCTTGCATACGGGGGTTCGAATCCTCCCGGCCCAACCATGATAAAGCCATCAGTTTCGTTGGTGGCTTTTTTTACTTTTTCCTGTGAAATGATATTCAATTTAATTGCCTATATTTACGATTTAAAAATGAATAATTGTAAACCTGATTTTGCCTGTTTTGATCAGGGTTTTTCCGTTTCCAACCACAGCCTTAGCAGCTCAAAAATTGTATTGACACCATTTGTCGTGAAAAATTATTTGTTCATTCCTTTTAGGAGGATTAGCTCTAATTGGTAAGACAGCGGTCTTGAAAACCGCCGGGCTTTGCCCATGGGGGTTCGAATCCCTCATCCTCCGCCAGAAAGTAATAGACGTGGAGAGGTGACCGAGCTGGCTGAAGGTGTACGCCTGCTAAGCGTATGTAGGGGAAACCTTACCGAGGGTTCGAATCCCTCCCTCTCCGCCAGTTTAAATTATAGATTTTTGTTGGGCCGTCGTCAAGCGGTAAGACACATGGTTTTGGTCCATGCATTCGGGGGTTCGAATCCTCCCGGCCCAACCATAATTAAAACCGTCAATTCAATGAATTGGCGGTTTTTTATTTTCTATAAATATCTGAGCTATTTTAATTAATCGAGTAATTTTATAAAAATTCGATTCGTTTCAAATCCCTCTCTAGTAAAAATTATATTTCCTATAGACATGCGAGATGAAGACATCTCTTTCAAATGATTTTCAACCTGTTAAATATTATTATTTTAATACTGCTTAGCATTGGAAAGTATTTCTTTTTCCTTCTGAAAAAGAACTGGACTAATAATATTAATTGTCGCTTTTTAAAATATTTAGGTTAATTTATATAAACAATACTATAAAAGGGGGAAATTATGACAAAAGCAGTTAGAACAAATTATTTGTTTCTTGATTATATCAAGAGATACGGTTCATGGCACCAATTTATTGGTGCACCGAAATTTCCGGAATATCCTTTATTTAAACCGGACAGTAGCTATAGGAAATCTTCAAAAGTAGAATTACTTTATGATTCAGAAGGAAATATTCACAAAATTACAGGTGAAAATGATTCTTCTGATAAAGTTTCAATTGAATTTACTTTTAATGAAATTACAAAAAAAGGTAAAGTTGAACTTAAAAAGAACTCAACCGTTGAATTAACGGTTAATGAATGGATAGAAAATGAAGTAGTAACATTAGAAACTAAATTCGCATCTGACAGCAAATATAATACTGAAGTAAGATGTTCATTGGTTTCTGGTAATACTTATGAGATGGAAGTTGATATCAACAATAAAACTTTAGAAGGAAATATAGTTCTTGGCTCTGAGGAAATTCCACAGATTGCATATGATATAGTTGATGAATTAGATGATTTGAAATCAAATGCAACAGTAGCGGCATTCGATGAAGTACTGTCTTATAGTTTGGCTGCTGAAATTTGGAGAAGGGCAGCCTTTGGGACAGATGATGTTAATGCCAGCTATGCAAACGCGGTTATCTGCTTAGTAATTGATTTGTGGTGTCCTCCGATGTCCTTAGTTGCAGGTTTAATATGCTTACTAATAATATGGGGTAATAGTTAATGTATTTTTCTCATTATTAATTTTTATTGGAGGAAAGATGGTTTTCAAGCGGCTAAAATGTCCTGTTTGCGAACAAAAAGTTTCATTTTTCTGGAATTATTTAAGTATGCCATTTAAGATTCATACTTGTTCTATCTGTAAAACAAGAATTAAATGGCACCCAATTATAATGCTCTACAATTTAATTAGTGGAATTATCATGTTTTCAATATTTTTCATTATTAGAGATTATATTGGATCTCAATATTTAGCACTTATTATTGGATTCATTCCAGCCTATGTAATTTTCTTACTAATACCGAAGAAAGTTAAAATCATTGGTAAAAGTGATGAGAAGAAAATATAAGAAATATTGATTATGTATTTAAATAATCTCGATTAAATGCCCAGCGTTGAAATGCGAATCCTTGTTCCACCTGAAAGAAATTGACGATCAAGATTACGGGAAATTTAATTTATCTTGGGAGTTCCTAAATAATCTGGTAATAAATCTACGACTTATAAGTCCCGATTCTGTATTTTCTTCTAAACAATTTAGCGAATTAAGATTTGATATGGAAATGAACAATCCGTCAAAATAAATGGATCCATCGGGACGATTGAGCCAACTTTGTTGGTAAAAAAAATTAAAAAATAATAAATTAACCCAGTAAATATATCATTCAATTAGAGAAATGATTTGACTGCCAAATTTTATATATAAACTTTGCGTTGAAGAGATTGAGGGCAATAATGAGTTGAGTAGGTTTTCATAAAAATGGATAGTTTGGAAGGCAGGTTTTCATGAACAAAAAGCGCATAGTCATTGTTGAAGACGAACGAATTATTGCTGAAGATATCAAAGGAACCCTCCTATCATATAACTATAATGTTCTCGATATTTTCGCTCGTGGTGAAGATGCAATAGCCAATATTTTAGAATTGAAACCCGATCTCGTCCTGATGGATATTGTCTTGGCTGGTGAAATTAATGGTATCCAAACAGCCCTGAAAATCCAAGAACTGGTGGATGTTCCGGTAATCTATCTAACTGCTTATGCTAATGAAAATATTCTGGAAGGAGCAAAAATCACACAACCCTATGGTTATCTGATCAAACCATTCCAGGAAAGAGAATTATATGCCACGATCGAGATGGCTTTCTATCGTTACAAACTGGAACATGATTTAAAAAGTAACGAAAAAAAATACCGGATTCTCTTCAACAGCATTGCAGATCCTGTCTTTATCTTCAGCAAAAACGACGATCATTTTCTCGACTGCAATGATGCTGTGCAGAAAATTTATGGTTATTCCAAAAGTGAATTATCTGAAATGACTCCTTACGATCTTCATTCCAAAGATGAATTTGAAAAAGTTGCACAATATAGAAATACGATAATTAGGCAACCTCAAAATTATCATCATTATAAGAAAAATGGTGAAATGCTAATCGTGAATATTCTAACTAATGACATCATTTATGAAGGTAAGTCAGCCAGGATGAGCATAATCCATGACATCACAGAAATAACCCGGGCAGAACAAATTCTGCAAAAAACGCAGCTGAGACTTTCGACGATTTTCCAGAATGTTCCGAATATAATTTTGTATGAAACTGGAGAAGATAGACAGTTTATATCTGAAAATGTGAACGAACTTCTGGGATACTCACAAAACAATGTGATTAAGAATAAAAAGATGTTCCTTGACCTTATACATGAAGAAGAACGCGAAATTGTTGCTGAGAAAACCAAGCTCTGGAATTTTAACAAGAGTGAAGAAATGCTTATGCTCTGGTACCGTGTAAAAAATACTTCCGGCCAAAATTTATGGATTGAAGACCGCATGATTCACGTCACACCAGAAAATGGTGAAGCTTATGTAACAGGTGTATTGATCGATAATTCTGAACTGAAAAACGCTGTAGCTGAGAAAGAAAAGATCCGCGAACAATTATATCAATCACAAAAAATGGAAGTTGTTGGAAAACTGGCCGGTGGTATTGCACACGACTTCAATAATTTACTCACGGCTATCAACGGTTATGCCGACATTGCTCTCAAGAAACTTCCTGAAACCAGTGCAGTAAATGACGACATCAAAGTAATTAAAGACTGCGGTTTGAAAGCAGCAAAACTTACCCAGCAATTACTGGGATTTTCTCGCAAACAGATCGTGGAACGCAAGCTAATCGATCTGAACCTGATAATTTCAGAATTATTGAAAATGCTGAACCGATTGATCGGTGAAAATATCAAACTTGAATTGAAATTATATGAAAAGCCCAGTTTGGTTCTGGCAGATTCCGGGCAGATCGAGCAAGTTTTGATCAATCTGGTTGTGAACGCCAGAGATGCCATGCCCGAAGGCGGCATCATCACGATAGCTACATCGAGAAAAATTATCACTGAAACTGAAATGAAACTTCATCAACTTGAAAATCCCGGAGAATTTGTGAAAATCTCGGTAATTGATACCGGAACAGGTATGACGGAAGAAGTTGAAGCGCAGATCTTTGAACCGTTTTTCACGACCAAAGAAATTGGAAAAGGAACCGGTTTGGGGCTGGCAACTGTCTTCGGTATCATCAAACAAAATGAAGGATTCATCGATGTAGAAACTGAAATTGGTCTGGGAACAACTTTCCAGGTTTATCTTCCCTCCTCAAAAGAACAGGAAATCATTGTATCTGAGCCCGAATCAGTTGCGAACATTGAACCACAACAAGGAGAAGAAACCATCCTGCTGGTGGAAGATGAAGAAGCGATCAGGGAATTCGTCTCTTCCATCCTGGAAGAATCCGGTTATAAAGTGCTGGAAGCTGACGGTGGTGAGAAAGGATTACAAATCTCTGATAATTACGACGGAATGATCCACCTTCTGCTTTCCGATATCCGCATGCCAAAGATGAGCGGACCGGAGTTGGCCAGAAAACTTAAACAGAAACATCCCGAAACGAAATTACTTTTCGTTTCCGGGCACACAGATAATGAAGCGATCCGCAAAGAAATCGGAGATTCATACTGCGGATTCCTCCAAAAACCCTTTTCCTACGAAGGTTTGTTAAGCAAAATCCGAGCTGAACTGAATAAACCTAAAGTGAAATAGATGAAACATAAAATAAAAAACACCGAACTTGAAAAACGGATTTTCATCTCATATTTTTTAATTACTTTCTTCCTGGTGATTCTACTTCTGCTTATTGAATGGCAAGTTGCGAGCTGGGGAATCAATTTGTATGAAGAAACAAATATGAAATCCAACCTGACCGAATTTGATATAGCCCTAAACAACGAAAGCCTGAGAATGCTGGGAGCGGTTAGTGCTTTTACAGATCTGGATCAAGTTATAAAAGCAGCGGTTAAAAAAGACTCTCTTCAGATTGGCTCGATCGCCAAAGCAGATCTGGATAATTTGACGATCTGTGACCGGGAAAGAAATATCTGGTATGGAATTCAATGGGGTCTCATCAATAAATATTTACCCCAGATTTATCAGAGAGCTTCCCAAAACAAATCCGGTTCTTTCGTAGCTTCCTATGGAAAAAGAAGTTACTTGATCTCTTTTTCACCTTGCGACACTAAAACCGACAGCAGTGAGCTTCTTAGTATTTTTATTGTCTCCAAGAAGATTGAATTGGAAAATTTTAATCTGCGGATCTTCCATAAATATGCTTTGTTACCCTATGAAGATGAATTAAACTTTTCCAACATTCCGGAAATTGTATCTTTTTCAAATCGGATCATGAGTTCGATCCTACTTGCTCAAGAAACAAAACAATCTACTGTTCTGAAAAAAATGAATTTAGAATATGCTGTAGCTTTATCTATATTTTATGATCTTCAGGATAATCCCAGTGGTTTTTTCCTTGTTGTATATCAACGTTTTGTAAATAGTTTTATTCAGCAAAGTATCCTGGTCTTTGTTCTTATTCTTCTTGCTTCCACGCTGGTGATGGTCACATTTTTCGGCAACTGGTTCAGCCGTTCAATTCTCGCTCCGGTGAAGAACGTCAGCAGCAAAATGAAAGAGATCGCTTCCAATCCCGCCGACCTGGAAATCCTGGAAAAACAATATTCCGGTGTTTTGGGGGATATGGTAGATTCCTTCAATGTGATGAACATCGCCCTGGCAAATCACAGCAAATCATTATTGGAGTATAAGATAATCACGGATAATATCGATACGGGCATATTCTGGTTGGATGATAATTTAAATATTCAGCTCTGTAATCCCAGCTTTCTGAAGATCACCGATTCTCCGAACATGGATGAAATAATTGGTGAAAATCTGAGTGAGATACTGGGATTGAAACTGAAAATCAAAGAAAAGATCATCGAAGGCAATAACACTTTTTCATCTTTGAAAATCAGCACAAAAACGGGAAATCAGAAATTTGTGATCTTGAATATCCGGGCAGAATTGATCAAAGATAATACCAGGTTTTTTGGAACGATCACCGACATCACCAAAGAAACCAGTGCGATCAAAGCAAAAGAAACCCTGGAAATGGAATTGATCAAAAGCAATAAACTTGCCGAGATCGGCCGCAATGTAGAAGGGATCGTTCACAATTTAAACTCTCCTTTGAATTCAATTTTAGGATATTCGCAACTCATAAAAAAAGGTGATAAGTCAATTAAAGATATCGATAAGATCATCGAAGCTGGAATCAATGCCGCTCATATTGTGAAGGGATTGCTGGATAAAGTAAAAAAAAGCAACGCCTCCATGGTACATCCGATCGATGTGAATGACCTGATCGAACATGAACTCGATCTTTGTAATCATAATTTATTTTTTAAACATTACGTTATCCTGGAGAAAAACCTGGAAAAAGATCTTCCCGTGATCAATGCGGTTTACGGTGACATCAGTCTCTGCCTCGCGAACATCCTGAACAACGCTTTTGATTCCATGAAAAACAGCCCCGTGAAGAACCTTTTCGTTCACACAAGACAGGAAGAAGGAAATATCTGTATCGAGATCGAAGACACGGGTGAAGGCATAGCAGAAGAAAACATGAGCAAGATTTTCGAAACGTATTTCAGCACCAAAAAGAACCGCAGCGGCAGCGGATTTGGTCTGGGATTGGCCATCAGCAAAAATATTATAGAAAAATATAAGGGAGAGATCAAAGTGAGTTCGCAGCTGAAAGCAGGCAGTAAATTTACGATAATTCTCCCAAGAGTATAAATAAAGAAATCGGATGGAAAATGAACGATTATTTTGAACCTGAAAAAATACCCATTGATGCTCGAATTCTGATCGTTGATGATGAGGAAGATACTTTAGATATTTTCAGCAGTCAATTATCGAATTATTTCACTGTTGATGTGGCGCCTTCAGCTTTTCTGGCTTTGGAAAAAATGAAACGGGTTTCCTATCATGTTGCCCTCACAGACCTGGTGATGCCCGGTGAGGACGGACTTGAACTTCTGCAGAAGATCAAAGAATTGTATCCGCAGACATCGGTTATCGTCATCAGCGGAAAAGCTTCCATCGAGATGGCTGTGAAAGCGATGCAGCTCGGTGCAGAAGAATTCATCGAGAAACCGGTGGAAGATCTTGATCTGCTAAAATTGAAAATTCAGAATATTTTAAAAACAAAATGGCAAGGTGAAGAGATCGAAAGATTGCGCACCATCCTAACTCAGGGCTTTGATCGGAAACAGATCATCGGCAATAGTTATGCCATCCAGCAGATCATGGAAAAAGTGAAGAAGATCGCACCTCTGGATACGACGGTTTTCATCACCGGAGAAACGGGAGTCGGTAAGGAACTTTTTGCCGAACTCATTTACATCAACAGCAGTCGCAAAAATAAGAAATTTGTAACTGTGAATTGCGGAAGTCTGCCGGAATCACTTTTGGAAAGTATCTTGTTCGGGCACATCAAAGGCGCTTTCACCGATGCGATCAAAGATAAAGGCGGTTATTTCCTGGAAGCGCATGGCGGAACGCTCTTCCTCGATGAGATCACGGAAACTTCTCCTGCTTTCCAGATAAAACTTTTGCGAGCCCTCGAAAAAAGATCTATCCGCAAAGTCGGTGGCGAAGAAGATATCGAGATCGATGTGAGAATTATCGCAGCAAGTAACAAAAACATAGAAGATGAAGTGAAAAAAGGTAATTTTCGCGAAGACCTATATTATCGTCTGAACGTGATCGGCATGCAGATTCCGCCGTTGCGGGAAAGAGTGGAAGATATCAAGTTGCTGGCGCATAGTTTCGTCGGGGAATTCGGCCGTAAATATAATAAACCCGATCTCACAATATCCGCTCCTGTGATGACCGTTTTGATGACGAGAGAATGGAAGGGAAATGTGCGGGAATTGAAAAATGCCATTGAACATGCCGTGGCTTTATCTTCTCATAATACCATCGTATTGGAAGACCTGCCGGGAAACGTATTTCAATTAAAGAAACAGCGAACATTTAATCGTAGTTACGATAATCTGCCTTATTTTCAAGCGAAGGATATTTTCGAGAAAAACTATATCGAAAAACTGCTGATGATGTTCGAAGGTGACGTGACCCAGGCGGCAAATTTTGCCAAGATCAACCGGCAGAATCTTTATGAGAAATTCAAAAAGTTGAGCATCGATCCGAATGAATTCAGGAAGTGAGAGTAATTGAAGATTGAAGATTGAAGATTGAAGATTGAAAATTGAAGATTGAAACCTTCCGAACGGTTTTATCCTTCGGAACGGTTGAAGATTGTCTTTCTCGTTCCCAATCCCCTGATTGGGAATTTTTTTTTTATGAAACCCCTGTATCATTTCTTAGATTCCCGCTTTTCTTTCTCGTTCCCAAAGCCCTCTTTGGGAACGTAAATGCTTTGCGAAATTTCTGACCAAAGCCTTTCCGAAGCTTCTTATAGAAGAAATCATCCTGCTAAGATTCGGAAAGAATAAATTCGTTTGTCAGAAGGGTTAAATCTATTCCCCGCAGGAGCGGAGAATCCACATTCCAACGCCAGTCTTCGCATTAAAATTATGCCTTTACGCAGTTGGATCATTGGAACAAGAAAAAAGCCCTCCGAAACCGGAAGGCTTTGAAATACATTCACTGCATTTGCTATTATTTGAGTAACAACATTTTCTTCAAACCTTTGGTTTTTCCGTTCACATCGAGTTTATAGAAGTAAACTCCGGAAGAAACAGATTTACCACTGCTATCCTTGCTATCCCAGATAACTTTGTGAATACCTTTCTCCAAATCTTCACTCACTAGGGTTTTTACTTTTTGACCTTTGATGTTATATATGGTGATTCCTACTTTGCTGTCTTCAGGGATCGAGAAAGAAATGGTGGTCTCGGGATTGAAAGGATTGGGGTAGTTGTTATACAATTCCGGTTTTACGGGAATTGTAATATTTTCGTTTTCATCTTCTATTCCCAGAAGTTCATTAATCTGTTGCCAATGTTCATCATGCCAAATTTGTAGTTGCCTGCAATCCTCAGGTTCATGCTGCTGATAAGTTGTAAATACATTTGATCTGCCATTTTCTAATGTTGCTAAGTAATAGATGTTTTCCAACTCCATTACTGCAAACAAAGAATCGACAGGAGATGTCGGATTGTCGATCCTTTCTACTACAATATCGGCAGCTTCCTGATAATTTTTAATTTCAATTTGAACCTTTTTCTGGTAGTTTTTAACGAAACTGATAAGTTCATCTTTTTCTTCGATTGGAACAAAGTTCGGAATATTGGAAATGAATGTATCATAAAACAGTATCAAACCATTCAAATTCTCATTCAGTTTTAGTGAAAGAGAGAATACCCTATCTATACTATTTTTCCAAAATGATTTTTCTTCTTCCAATTGATCGGTTAGGATAGACTCATATAAAGATAATGCAGCTTCAGTATCACCCTCGTACTCTAGTAGCCCTGCTTCTTCATAACGAGATTCTGTTTCTCCAATTGAAATACAATTTGGATCATCATCCATCAGACTGTGATCAGCTACAATTAAACCAGGAGGATTATAGTTCATGTCAATATAGTCTGTGTAATCTTGATGTGGATCAGACGGATCACGATCTGACCAATAATTACCGTTACAATTTATCGTATTTGCCATTACTTCATAATCATTAGCAAACCTGAAGTCATTCATTAGTGGATCCCAGAAATCATTATGTCCTTTTAACAGATCTATTATTCCTGAGTTATAGAACCTTATATGTATTAGATTTGAACTTGAGAACAAATTGTTGCTATTCCAGGACATATCAATGCATGATTGATTGAATAATTCTATTGCCCATCCAGGCGATATTAAAAAACCGCAATTAGTAATCCTTGGAGTTGCATTAACACACTTAATTCCTTTTATTGCTCCATTAAATGTACATTCATGAACAGAACCAATTCCCGGATCGGGTAAATCAATGGGGTCTTCACAAATATAATTTAGCTCAATTCCAATAGCATCATTACTTTCACCAATAAACCCACAATAAGATATGGGTACTTGAAATGTGTTTAATTGAATTCCAAGTGAATTAGCATTGAATATGCAATTACAAACTTGCTTCATGCAACCTGATCCGTTCAGAGACATGCCGGTAGTGCAATTACTAAAAGTGCACTCTGTTATTTCGTCGTCATTTTCAACGGAACTTTCGATTACAATTCCATTATCACAATAATCGAAAGCGCAATTAGAGATCTCATTATCAGTTTCAGCAGAAGTGATATAATGGATTCCTTCAGCAAGATTATAAAAATTAACATAATTGCATGAGAAAACATTTTCATCATTAAACCTATAATCTACTTGAATTCCGGTGCCAAGATTATCTTCTCCTGATATTGTAGATTCGCCTTCTGAACCGTAAATAGCAATATTGCTTTCAGAGGCAGAATTTAGAATCACAATACCCCTGGAATCTTCGTCTCTTTTCAGTTCGATAGTACTATTTGCGAAATTAACAATTGAGTTATTCAAAATAGAGATTCCGACCTTACAATTTCGAATTGCGCTATTATTAACGGTTAATGAACCATTATAGCATAAAATACCAATTTGTGCTTTCTCTATAGCTGATTCATTTTCAATTGTAACAACTCCACCATCTAAACATTGAATACCTTGCCATATATCGAACTTGGATGTTAATGCAGTTTCATTTAAGTTTTGCGGATTAATGTGGAGTTCACCTTGAACAATTATTTCTGAATTCACGCCAAATTTGTTTTCTCCAAAAATTAGAACTAATCCTCCTTCTTCGATCGTTAGAGTTGCATTAGGACCAAACTCCACGTTTCCATTGATAATCAGTGAACCGCCGTATTGAATCGTTACATCGTAAGGAATATACATGTCTTCAATTGTACAGGAATTGAAAGAGTAGATTTCTTGTGGAACCGGTAATTGGCATAACTTTAGCAGCATACCATCACCAGGTTGTATTTCTATTGGGTCAGACTGGAATGTATCATCGTCAATATTATAATAATTACCGGTATATTGATCTAATAAAACAATATTTTCATCAATATTAGTAAAATGAAATGTTAGTGTTTGAGGTTCTGCATCATAGAAAGCTAAGTCTGTATTTTTTGGAATTCCTACAATATTTCCATTGGACATATAATTATCAAGACTGTACTCTGTTCTTCTATTAACGAACATAAAATAAGGGTAACCATTATTATCTACAAACTCACCACACTCCATAAAACCTGAATAAAAACCTTCCCCTGAAGCACTTATGGATTCGAGATTTGGATGAAAAGGTTCATATTCAGAGTTAGGATATTCTCCATTTGTATCTATTGTACCCGCTTTCTTCCATTCCAATAATTTTACAATTGGACCAATATAGTTGATTTCCTGATTTGCTTCCTGAATTGCATAATACTGGGGTGATCTGCCATCATTATTAGGAAAATTTTCTATATCAATTAAAGCTAACCGTTGATAAATATCGCGAGAAGTATCTTCGGGTATAAATCCAATATCTCCATTAATTGGTTCATTACTCTCCTCGCTTCTTGAACCACAATAGTAAGATGATCTGAACTTGTAATCAATTATGCCATCTGCTCCATAACATAAAGGAAGAAACTGCAGACACTTTTGCATATTATACGGAGGTCGTATACTTCCCCAATGTTGATCAGGATTATTAAAATGCCCCGATTCCACATAATAGACACCATGAGTTTGAGGAATACAAAGAAATTCTAAATCATTCTCCGGATCTTCACATAATTCCTTTATTTTTTTATACCATAACATCATGTTTTGAATATAATCCTGAATATGATCAGGATCGGGTGTTGAATTAGGTGAACAATTCCATTTTGTATATCCGGCACAGGGATATGCATCAAACATTATCTGTTCCGGTTCCGACATATATTCAAATAATTCATGATGAAAATAATTGTCCATACCATACCAGGAAACGTCTCTATCTAATGCAGTAATTAAACTGTCACATGAACTGTTATTAAGTATATTCCCTACTAACCTGTAGGAATCGAATTGCGGTTGAGAAGGTTCATCTTTTCCATACATAAACTTTAAGTTAGATGCAACTGTTTTCAATGAATTAACACGAATAGTAAGCATGTTATCATAAACTTCATCTTTTAATTTCCTGTAAATATCATCATATATCCTGAAACAATCCAGGTAAAGGTTGCCATTTCCATACCATTCCACTTTGAAATTGATATTCTTTAGAACAGGATGATATGAATCGTAATCGAATATCAAGTTCGGTTCTATATCATCTACAAGTGCATAAAAGGTGAAGGTTTTGTAAGCAGTTGGCGATTGAACTGCATTATATTCACCTACAGTAAGAGGGTTATCGTCATATAACTCAGGTTCACAACTATGCAAAGTAAGAGGATTTTGTATATAATGATCTCCCTCTTTAGTTGAAATATAAAAATTTAGATCACAGATTTGAGTATCATCAGGATGGGAAAGAACATCGATTTTTAATTGGTACTCAATATATAATGTGTCCATAATAAATTGATCATTTTGTTTGGGCAGAAGTATTTCTTTTTCAACGTGTTGATCTGCTCCAGAACGTCGCCATTTCCAAAACAGTGTGTCGCAGACTACGCCGGCATTATGTGTTCCTTCCAAACATTGCCATGCATGGCTATTTGATGCATCATTATCAAATAAAGCTTCTCCCAAATCGATTGTTACGTTGTCTTCATGGCGAAACATCCTATAGTAGTATTTATCACCAATATCTTCTTCGGGAAATGTTTCTCCAATTTCCGAATATTCAGCTTCGTAAGAATAGTTATTTGAACTTGTAAGATTATAAACACCTACTGCTTCATTTTCAGGCTGCCAGATATGATCATGAAGAATTATATCCAGGTTATGATTATCCGATTTCTGGTACAATAAATCTATGCTCTCATCAATAATACTGGCATTAAGACAATTATAATTGGCTTCAGAAAGATATTGAAAAAAAGTTTCATCATAACTACCTCGTAAATAGGTATATGAACCCAGGATAAAACCATCGGAATATAATCCGAATAGACCACTAACGACCAATACTGTTAGAATTATACTAACAATGACTTTTTTACCAAACATAATTTCCTCCTTTGTTGTTTGATTGTCGGATAAATAAATCTAATCAATTTTTTACGCATCAGAGATTCTTCGTGTGTCTGCCTTCATAAGTTTTTATCAGCCCTAGGCTGACAAGCCTCAGAAAGACAAATATTTTTTCACTTCAGCAAAGTTACTTTTTTTACAGACAGGATTTTTCCTGTCCCGACATTAACGAGTTTACAGAAATAAATACCTGATGCTTGATTTTCCGCATTCCAGGTAATTGTTTCACTTCGTCCGACATTACTCGTTCCCAAACTCCTGTTTGGGAACGCATCAATCCTCTCAACAATTTGTCCTTTTACATTATAGATTTCAATTTGTATCTGTTCGTATTGTTGGTTTTGTTCGTTGCTATATTTTACTGTGAAAGTAACTGTAGGATTAAACGGATTTGGATAGGCATTGAATATTACATCATTTGCTACTGGAATTTCATGCTCATCGACTCCAACCAGGTCTTCCAGCTCTCCATTACCGGCAAGAACATAAACATAACCGGGATTTGGTCCGGTCGATTCTTCC
The DNA here is from genome assembly GCA_030656075.1 of Candidatus Cloacimonadales bacterium. Taxonomy (GTDB): domain Bacteria; phylum Cloacimonadota; class Cloacimonadia; order Cloacimonadales; family TCS61; genus B137-G9. The sequence goes on along the minus strand of JAUSOT010000061.1, from coordinate 4,435 downwards.
TCTGGGCCTGCAATTGCCAGGTCTTCGTATTCATCACCATCGAACCTACCAATAGCAACGGCTTTCCCAAATCGATGGTGTACACCAGGCGGTTCTTCGAATTCTATATCTACTGTATTATTGGGTGTTTCGTTGCCAAGATAGAGAAAAGCAGCGCCATTTAATCCCCAATTTGGTGAACCCAGAACCATATCGCTAAAACCGTCATTATTCAAATCTCCATAGTCATAGCCAAAATCCTCACCACCACCACCTGAGCCATATTCCAAACTCAAATCAAAATTCTGAGTTATATTGTTACCTCCCAACCAGACATCTACATCCCACGAAAAATGTCCGCAAAAATCGGCATAGCCGTCATTATTCAAATCCCCTGCCGGTAAACCGAGTGTCATATTAGTGGATGGCGCCTGCCATAAACAAACATAGTTAGTTGTATCGATGACTGTATTACCAAAATATAGATTATTTGTGTAATATTCATCATCCACATCACAATAACCAACACAGAAATCATCGAATCCGTCATTATTAACATCTCCCACACCGCTGAATCCATAGATAGAATTACCTTTTACGAATAATAACTCCGGCTCGTTTATTTCCGGTCCTCCCAATATGATATAAAATTCTAATAACATATCGGGATCAAGTATAGAATGGCGACGCCAAATAATTCCGACATCATCAAATCCGTCATTATCGATATCACCGAGAGTTCGAATAGAAGATGCATAATAATCATATTCGTATCTGCTCATCACAAAATCCGGGATAGTATCTTGCTCTGCATTACCCAGAAGTATATTCAGGTATAAACTATCTGCATCTTGGCAAGAATAGCCCAGATCTTCCATGCCATCACCATTGATATCGCCAATATTGGTGAGATAGGAGCCTAACATAGAGGTCATAACATCAGCTGTAAGAGTAAAATCAGCTTCATCATCGAATACCTCTCCTCCTATAAAAAAATACAGCCTTCCACTAATGTTCTGATTCCAATCTACCCAACAAGGTGATGAAACAACCAGATCATCGTAGCCGTCTCCGTTAAAATCGAGCGCTGCCATTGTATTGCCAAACCAGGATTGCTCCATTTCTCCTTCTAAGTAAGCGATTTGCTGCATGGTGTTTTGGGCAGAAAGCCCAAAAGCAGAAAGTAAAAAGCAGAAAATGAAAATAATCAATATTCGTCGGTTCATATTTAACCTCCAATGCTCAAAATTTACTTTAATAACGTTATTTTCTCTACCGCAAGCAGAGTTTTATTTTCTGCATTGAGCAGTTTACTGAAATATACCCCGGAAGCCTGATTTTCGGCATTCCAGGTGATTGTTTCTCCTCGTCCTTCGACATGCTCAGGATGACACAAAATCGGGGATATTGTCTCCACTTTCTGACCCTTGACATTGAAAATATCAATCTGAAGATTAACATAACCTTCTGCCTTAATTTCGAAAGTAACGGTTGGATTAAAAGGATTGGGATAGGCATTAAATACAATGTCAGTGTTTGATACAACATCCTCTTCAACCGCAATATTGGGATCCGCTTCTTCCAGGTCTCCATTGCCGGCAAATACCCAGAATCGACCTGGCCATCCTACTTCATTTTGATTACTGCCCACTGCAAGATCATCGAATCCATCGCAACTATAATCTCCGATTGCTACATCTTTTCCAAAATTGAACAATGCGCCTTCACTGAGAATTAAATCACAGGTACCGTTTTGATTACCGAGATAATTATATACACGATTAAACTGTTTATAACCCATTGCTAGGTCATCTTTCCCATCCGAATTAAAATCACCAAAACTGTTGGAATATGCCCAAGCATAAAATTCAATAAAGAAATCAGCATTCGGATCAAAAACTCCATCTCCTCCAAACCAGATCCCAATTCCGTTATTACATGGTTCATTTGACATAAAGTCGTCGATTCCGTCGTTATTCCAATCTCCACACCTGTACAATCCGGAAAATGGCCATTCTTCCTGGCTGATATAATCATTAAGATCAATATCCGGTATTGTGTCGATCTCAGTTGCACCGAAGTAGATCGAGTTATGATAATTATTATCTTGTTTATTAAAAACAGTAAAATCGTCATAACCGTCATTATTGATATCTCCAATCCCATTTATTATGGCATTTCTGTTCCATATTTCATAGATACCAAAATCTACAAGTTCATAAGAACCGCCGTAAATGATAAAATATTGCGCTGAGCGTGGATTATTATCACTCAGATCATTACAAAAGCCAATATCATCATAACCATCATTATTAATATCTCCAAGGCTGTTAACCAAAAAACCCATATTGCTGTATATATCTGAGTGAAATTCATATACAAAATCAGGTATTGTGTCGCACGTGTTATTACCGAGGAGTATTTCTAATTCATACAATGCCGGGTTATTGGGCAAATTAAAGAATACCGAATATACTCTATATGCCAAATCATCATATCCATCATTATTAATGTCACCTAAACATTTCATCATTGAAAAAGTTCTTGAAAAAGTAGGATCTTCTTCAATAGTAGCATTAACTACAATATCAGCAGAATCGGCGAAATTTTCTTCTTTACCAAAGTAAATGTAGAGCCTGCCTTCGGTTGTTTCATTTACATTATAACCCGGTGCACTTACTGCCAGGTCATCCCTGCCGTCACCATTAAAATCTAGAGTTTCAATATACGAACCAAACCAGTCTTGTCCCTGTTCACCTTCCAGGTAAGCAAGCTGTTCCATGCTATTTTGGGCGGAAAGAAAGGTAAAAAGCAGAAGGCAAAAAGCAAAAATTACAAGTTTCTTTGTATTTAATTTATCGTTCATATAACCTCCAAATTATAATCCCTCTATATACATATCCGTAAAATCATTAAATTGTGACGCCACCACGCGATATTTTTTACTTTTTTTACAATTTTTTTCAAATTCATTTCAACAGCGTAACTTTCTTTACCGTCAGGATATTATCTGTCCCGACGTTAACAAGCTTGCAGAAATAAACCCCGGAAGCCTGGCTTTCAGCATTCCAGGTAATTTGGTGATTTGGTGATTTGAAATCGTCTCCACCTTTTGCCCTTTGACGTTAAAGATTTCAATTTGAAGGTTATTATAACCTTCTGCCTTAATTTCGAAATTAACGGTCGGATTGAACGGATTAGGATAAGCGTTGAACACGACGTTATGTTTGGGAATAGTATCAAATTCCGCTGAAACATTTGGATCGGCTTCTTCCAGATCGGCATTTCCGGCATACACAAATACTTTACCACACCAGGAATCATTTAATCCGCTAGCGCCATCACCTTTTCCACCTGCGGCGATATCATCGAATCCATCATTGTTGAAATCTCCAACTGTAACCGACCAACCTAAATTTATACCATGTATTCCGGTAATCGTGTAATCACATGTACCATTCTGGCAGCCTAAATAAAGGTAAGTATGTCCAGTTAAACCTGCTATCCCCCCATCATCTCCACTTACAAAATCATTGTAACCATCTCCATTTATATCACCATAGCCATATTGCCTGTAATAAACCCAGCCAATATAATCCAAATGCATACTTTGTTGCAGGTTTGTCTCAGAACCGAACCAGATGTCGGTTCCGTTCACATCCACACCGGCGTTGAAATCATCTATTCCGTCTCCATTCCAGTCACCAAGCGCTACTCCCCCCGTGATGCCATAATAGGGATTGGGAACAAGATCACTTAATACGAGATCAGGTATGGAATCATTTGTAGTTCCTCCAAAATATAAGTATTTTGACATTATTCCATCTTCGGAACTGCCGATGGCAAAATCATCGAAGCCATCATTATTCACATCACCGACGCCATAAATTCCAGTTGGATATATAGGTATCAAAACGGCATAAATAGTGAGGTTGAAATTCATTCCCATAAATAAGATAGACAAAGTCTAATTGATCATCCTCATTAATTAGCCTGGAAGTGGCAATCCCGGCATCATCATAATCCAGCTCGAAGCCATAATCTATATGGCTCATAATACATTTCACCGTATCTCCACCGGGAATATTCCATTCGGGGAAACCCACTCCACCTATTTCCGAACCATTGCAAAATGATTGAAACTGATATAGCCTGATCAATACACTGTCGATATCATAATTCTCCGGTATTATAGGTAATTCGAAAGACAAGAATGATCTGATACAGGAATTAGGTTCATAGGCGGGAGCCAATAGATGCCAGTATCTCCTACTAACATTGCGTAAGTCCAAGTACATATTGATCCTGTTATTCCGTCCGGTTCATATAGAAAATCTCCATCCAATTCCGGGATGCTGTAAACTGTGTCGATAATGGTTTGTTGAGAATGCAAGAGAGAAAACAATACAAAAATAATCAAGATCAACATTATCTTCAGTTTTGCTTTTTTACTCAT
>JAUSOT010000119.1 GCA_030656075.1 Candidatus Cloacimonadales bacterium | reverse complement strand
TTTTATTACTGGTGAAGGTTCAAATTATTTTGATATCTATCCCGAATAGGAGTATAATCCATTTTTGAAGCATGAAAGCATAAAATTTTATGTGCTTGTAAAGAAAGTAATTACGGTTGTGTTTCATAGGAGTTGAGAACGACAAGATTGAAAATTGAAAATTTAAGATTAACAGGAATTGACTCAAAGCGGAGCTTGAGTTAAGGACTGCAAACCACGAATTTCACGAATTTTCTTGAATGGTGTCTTTCTGAGAAATTCATCCTGCTTTTCTTACGAAGAATCTCAAGACTGGAAGTGTATGGAGAAATAAAAGGAGCATTCTCGCTTCACACATCGTCGCGAAGCAAGTCTGCTGAATCGCTGAAATGCTGACTTGCTGAAAAGCTGAAATGCTAAATCTTCTTTATCCCGTATTTGATCATGCGTCGCTCGATGGCTTTGGGCTGAATTCCCAACAAGGTGGCAGCTTTGGTTTGGTGAAATCCTGTGACCTTCAGGGCTTTGAGAAGCATCTCTTTTTCCATCACATCAAGAGAAATAATCTCAACACAATTTTTGTTTGCCAACGACTTTCTTTCCTGAATGTTGAAATTAATCCATTTGAGTGTGGATGAATTACACATGATGATGGCTCTTTCCACCAGGTTGCGTAATTCTCTCACGTTGCCGGGAAAATGATAACTCATCAGTTCAGTTTCCACTTTGCGTTCGACTTTAATAATTTTTTTATTCATCTGCTTACCAAAGATATTAACAAAATGTTCCAGTAATATTGGGATATCCGAAACTCTGTCTCGGAGAGGAGGAATGTTAATAACGAAGGTTGATAATCTGTGATAAAGATCAGAACGGAAAACTCCATTTTCTACTGAACTCAGCAGGTTGGAATTAGTTGCGCTGATTATCCTGATATCAACCGGGATTTCTTTATGAGAACCGATCCGTACGATTTTCCTTTCTTCCAGAACCCGCAGCAATTTGATCTGAAGATTCTGGGGTAAAGTTCCGATCTCATCCAGAAACAATGTGCCATTATGGGCAATTTCGAACCAGCCCGGTTTATCGCTTTCAGCTCCGGTAAACGCATTTTTTTTATGACCGAAAAATTCACTTTCGAAAAGGGTTTCAGGAATAGAAGAAACGTTTACTGCACAAAAATTTCCTGCTTTTCGTTTACTGATATCGTGAATCGCCCGGGCGATGAGTTCTTTGCCGGTACCGCTTTCACCGGTAATAAGAACTGTGGTAGATTCCGTATTTGCCACTTTGGATATCAGGTTAAGTATTTTCTTGATCTGCTTACTTTCACCTACGATGGTAGCGCCCAAAGTTTTTTTTAACTCTCTCGAGGCAAAGGTGTAGTTAATCTCACTTCTATGAAGTTCTTCCAAGGTATTTTCCAATTTTATTTTCTGCTTCTCGATCTGCTTGTTTTTCTTTTCCAATTCGATTGTTTTTAGCAGGTAGATTTCAGCTTCTTTTTCTTTCAATTCGGTTTCGAAGCGGGTTTGCATTTCTGCCAGGTTTTCTGAAAATTCAGTTTGGAAAAGTTCTCGATTCAGGTTAATAAATTTCTTTCGGAAAAGATTACTTTGAGAATCATCTTTTTTCCTATCCCAATATTCAATGAAATATTCATAAACATCACGTTCTTTTTCCTGGAAGTTGTATCCTTTAGAAAGCTGTAAACTTTCCAGCAGATATTTTTCCGCATTTTCCAGATCATCAATTTCCAGCAAAACTGAAATGATGCTATTAATTGTGATGACCAAAGAATATGGATCGTTGAATGTTCTGCGCAATTTTTCCGAATTTTTAAAATAACGAAGAGCTTCATCTAAATCACCCGTTTCTGAATACAATGCTCCGAGATTTTGATATACTAAAGATTCTTGAGTGCGTAGGTTCAATTTTTTATTGATCTTCAGGGCACGATCATAATGAGACAAAGCTTGATCAAAGTTTTGCATTTCTTTGTAAACAACAGCGATATTGCATAAACTGAGGGCGATACTCTTTTCATCATTAAGTTCTTCTTTGATAGCTAAAGACCTTTTATAGTAATGCAAAGCTTCATCATAATTTTCTAATTTGAAGTACATGTTAGCAATGTTATTTAAGATGATGGAATATAAAGATTTTCCTTCTTTACTTTCGGCTTCTTTATCTTCTTCAAGATTACTAAGAGCATTCAGATAGGCTTCTAATGATTTTTCCGATCTACCGGATTTGAAATATAATTCAGCGATTTGATTATAGGTTCGGGCCAGACCGAGATAATTTTTGATCGATTTCTGGATAGAAATGCTTTCCAAGAAAAACTTTTCAGCTTCAGGAAAATGAGCGAGTTTGGAATGAATAGTGGCAATGTTTCCCAAGCTACCCGCTTGCAGCTCTTTATTGTCGAGCTTTAGGGTGATATCCAGAGATAAGTTAAAGAAATGCAGCGTTTTATCATAGTTACCGTATTTGAAATACTTATAAGCATACCAATTGCATAATTTCCAAGATTTTTCCAGGTAAACTTTATCATTCAAAAGGCTTAGAATATCCGAAAAAAGCTGATCCGAAATCACAAATTCTTCTTTTAGAAAGTGATAGTGACAGATTCCCAGTCTGGCTTCAGCTTCATTGTATTTGTCATTTATATTATGTGCAAGTTCCTGCGCATCTCGATATGCTAGTAAAGCAGTTTCCGGTGATTCCGTAATTGTGTTTTTGCCGAACTCTAAAATTGCAGTGATTTTTTCTGCATCATTCAAATCTGCAATATCTTTTTTGAACTTATTATATTCTTTCATAAATGCTAATATTTATATTAATTTCACATAGTCAACAAATCTTTGATTTGCCTACTGATCTTTTCTATTTTTTAAACAGAATCACATGGACATATAATTTTTTTAAGATGATTTCTTTTCGAATCAACCACAATAAATTAGGCAGGAAAATAGAGGTCGATATCAATTCAATAGGTTTTATCAATACTCTCAGCCAACCGATAAGCAGCCAATATTTCTTCGTTATGATTCACGAATAAAGTTCTAATATTATGGATTTGACTCCACCACTTGCACATAAAGCCGCTCGGAGAGCGGCTTTACACTATTTCTTTCATAAAAAAATACTTCTCTCCTGAAATTACTTCATCAACATCATCTTTCGCGTCATATTATTGGTTGGAGTATCTAATTTGTAGAAATAAATTCCTGAGGCAAGTCCTTCGGCTTTCCAGTGATATTGATGATTTCCAGCTTCAAATCTTTCTTTGACGATCTTTTCACCGCGAAGATTATAGATCGATAAAATCCCGATCTCGTTTTCTTTGATGCTGAAAGTAATCGTTGTTTCAGGATTGAAAGGATTGGGATAATTCGAGTTCAGAATTGTCATGGTTGGAAGCTGACCGGCAATTGGGATTTCCAGGGAAACTGGACCAAAAAGTTCCAGTTCATTTGTTGTACTCACGCTTTGCAGCCAATACCAGTATGTACGTCCTTCGATCACCGGATATTCGTCGGTGAAGTTGTAATTGGTTGGCTCGGTGGTTGTACCCATGCCATCAATCAAAGTTGAATTGAGTGAAAGATAATTACCGTTTGGATAGCCATTTTCAAAATTGCTGCGATAAAGATTCCAACCCAGATTATCAGTCTCTAATTGAGTTACCCAATTTAAAATTACGGAATTTTTGGAATATGATGCTGTGAAGGAGGAAAGAGTTACCGGGAGCGGATCATCATCTCCCAGAATGATCTCGGTAGAGCCATCTCGACTTCTTCCCGCCGGGAAGGTGATATCAAAAGCTACTGTGGGTGAAGTGAAAACCACGTTAACCGGCGCAATCCAAGCTGAGCCATTCCACCAGAAAACATAGGTGGGAATCGGACTTAAGCCGGTATAATTCAAAATAAAACTAAATGTTTGGCCGGCTATAGCACCTGTAAATGACATTTGAAAGGAAAGATCGGTATTGGGTGCGCCTGGATTTGAAGCTGAATTATCAACTACAACGTCAACCGTTATATCACCTGTTCCTTGAGGATCGATAGTTAGTCCAGGTTCAATCAATCCGCCGCCAAAATTAATTGGCGTTATAGGTATAACTGCCGGAGAACCGCCTGAACCTGTTCCGTTCACTGTAGCAACAAAATCCCAATTTGAGATATCAGCGGAAATTACAGCCTGGCGATTCTCAGGAGTAAACGTGTAGCCTTCTAAAGTAGGTACGGCAATGTATTCCACTCCATTATCCGCTGTGAAACTGTAATAGCCATTTGCATCGGTAGCAACAATTTCTCTCGAATTTCCAACTGTATATTTCTTAGTTTTCTGAGAATAGTGTGATCTTACTTCCGAACCTACAACCTGGTAATCGATGCTTACACCTTCCAGGCCAACTCCATCTAAAGTAACTGTGCCGGAGACATCCCAGGTGGAGGGATCTGGAGCTAAAAGTTGCCAATTGAAATTAGTACCATAATCCCAGTTTGCTGTAGATGTAAAACAAAGGTCATCATTTGATGCAGCCAGAAGCCATAATGCACTGTTCAGATATTTAGTTGATCCACCAACTGTAGTTGAGTTAAAAAGTCTTAAATAAAAATTCTCTCCAACATTTGCACAAGGTTCTGTACCTTCACCAGCAGATCTCCATAAAAACGCTGAAGTCAGATAGTGACAACCCTGGATTTCAGTCCAACTGGAATCCCAGGTAAATTGATAAATATTGTTGCCGCCACCGTTACATAAAAGGTCATCACCCCCAGGTGTACCATCTGTATTGGGAGGATCTATAGCGCCATTGACTCCAGGGATCATAATCTGGCATAACCAACCATCTGGAACACCTGTTGTATTATCATCTTGTAAAACGGCTAAGTATGTTGACCAATCCGTTGTTGCAATTGAACCCTGAAAATTAGTAGCATACATCAGGCTTGATAATCCAACCAAAACAAAAATCCACATTAATTTTCTCATAATGACCTCCACCTATTTTTTAATCCTTGCAGGTTTGTTTAAATCTCTTTTTAATACAGGTGTGAAATCTGAACTTGGAGGATATGAATAACTTGCCAAGCCAGAATGTCCATTTCTGATAACTAAGTAATAAGCTTTTCCTGGTTTAATTGTAAATGTCGACGGCATCCAGACACTGGATGCTGAATTATACCAGGATATAGAACCACCGACTTCCTGGATTTGATCGGATAATCCCGGATTGGTGCCGCCGGTAAAACCTGCTTCCAATAAACCAAGGTCACCTACCAGTACTTCTCCTGCTTCCCTGAATCCAATTGCTGTCCAGGCATTTGCAGGAATAGCTTCATAAGAAGCAACCGTCGTGTTATCAACAGAACCGCAAACATATAAATCTGCATCCGGATGACCGCTCCTGATCACTGAGTAATATGCTCTTGTCACATCTACAGCAAAACTACCCATCCACAAACTTGTTCCTGAATTATACCAGGCTATAGAACCACCAACTTCCTGAATCTGATCGGATAAACCTGGATTAGTTCCTCCTGTTATATAGGGATTACTTGAACCATCTGAAAATACTGACGACACCATGCACCCGTCAACATCAAAAGGTAATGCCAACATCGTCCAGCCATTCGTAGGTGCTTCAACCTTCACAAATCCCACCGCTGTGCTCGGTTCCGACTTCAGGGCAGACAACAAACTTATCACGGCTAACATGATCGAAAAGAAAACCATCTTTTTAATTTTCTCTCCTTCAAATAATTTTTTTCTCATTTTCATTTCATTGGCTCACTTTCGCTGATTTGGCGGTTGGTGCTGTCCAAGTCGGCAGCATTCGGTTGATCGCTCACCATTATTTTATAGAACATCTTAGCGCAGCCTGTGATGTCCGCTTCATAGGTCAACTGTTGGGTTACAGCCAGAAAAGTGGCTTCATTGCAGACTAATTCCGGATCCACCGAGTAATATACTTCATACCAGATCCCATTCAGTTCGGGATAGGAATTTCCCTGAAAAGAACCGGTGCTTACGGCATTCCAGGCAAGAGTTAAGGTATTGCTTCTGGAGGTTGAAGAAACGCCGGCATCCACATAATCTACCGCATCGGGAGGAAGGTCATCCACCGAATAACCGGAATGATTAACAGATTCGTAATATTCATGAATATCGTGATAAACGATCTTAAAGGTAGCATCATTAACAGATACTGCATTGGAATCTGCTAAGGTGGGAGCAATATAGGAATATTCAGCAGATTGAAGAGCAGGAACTTCCGCAATAAAAGTCCAGACTTCACGATCTCTTTGCCAGAAGTAGGTTTTTCCCGGCTCTTCCCGGTATTTTTGCACAATTATCCAAGGTTCCGTGTATGTGTTTTCGATATTGGTTGAGATGTTGGAAATTTGCAGACTGCCGGTTGTCGTGGAATGAATCGATGTAATATTCTTCCCAGCAGGTTTGCCGTCGAAATCATCATCCAATCTCCAGATGGAATAATATGTATCGAAGGCATAAATATCATCATAGCCGCATTTATTCCAGACGATCTGCACTTGATGCCCCTGATCGTTCGGAACATCATCGATGGAAGTGATGAGCGGAAACCTGACATCGAGCTGAGGGAACAAAAAACCGAGATATCCCTTATAGCCTGTGTTCCCGATCTCGCCCTGGACTTTTTCGGCAAAGGCAGTATGGGCCGAATATGAGCCATTCGATTGATGCCCTCCGGCTGCATTGAAACTATGATTGGTCAGGGTATAATTTGGTTGGGAATGCAGCGTTAGAAAGAACAAAAAAATCACACAAATTAAATATATTTTTTTCATGATCTCACCTATTTGCAGTTAACGAAAACCTTCAGCATACCGCTGCCGCGGGAATCTTCCAAAGCCTTGCCGATGACGCCGGTATTTTCGGCGATGGTGATGCCATTTATTTCAGTTGTTTTGATTTTACGGGCATAACCGTCTCCGGCTATAACAGATTCTCCGGTTTTAACTTCACCATTCACTTTTACATCGGCAGGACCGAAAACTATTATCGACAGGTAATCGCCCTGCATAGCATCACCGTCGGCATGACGGAAACTCTTCTGTACTTCCGTTCTTCCTTCTTCCATTTCTTCGATTTCTTCGATTTCCTCGCGCACATAAACCTTGTATTCCACCACCCCAAATATAGCTGCTGAATTGCGGGAATCAGCTTTTTCTATATTAATGACAGGAATTCCGCCTTCACCGAGAACATTCTCTTCATAACCGCCGGAAATACAAACCAGGTCTCCCGGCTTCAGGGCGCTCGAACCAGTATTTCTGCCGAAAGTACCCATTTTGCTCGGATAATATCCTGCTCCGGCATATATTTTATCGGGAGTGTAAATTCCATATTCATTACTTGCACTCGTCGTATTGGCATAAACACCATCATCTCCGGCCTGATAAACATTAACACCATCACCTACGGCAGAACCAACAGAAACACCATCATCTCCGGCAAAAAAAACAGAAAAACCATCAGCACCGGCATTATAAACATAAACACCTTCAAGACCTGTAGTACCTACTTTGACACCATCAAGATCTGCCCGACCAACATAAAGACCGTTGCCTTGTGCACCGTTTACTTGAAAGCCGTTTTTATCTATACTTCCGGTTTGAGTGGTGGGAGTTCCGGCATTATAAACATAAACACCATTATCTCCGGAAGAATCAACATGAACACCATCAT
>JAUSOT010000108.1 GCA_030656075.1 Candidatus Cloacimonadales bacterium | reverse complement strand
AACAATTGGATTCAAATGTCAAACTTTATTTTGCTCTTCTCATACAAAATCCCATTTTTGATCAAATCCATCACATCGTTGCTCTTGACATAATTCCTTTGCATAACAAATTCAGCAATGATTTAAAAAGCAATAAGTAAGGAGAAATGATATGAAAAGAATCGCAATAATTTCATCTGCTTGTTTATTCTTGTTCTCGATTGCTTCCACTTCCGAGATCAGCAAAATCACCTTATCCGAACTGCAGGAAAAAGCAGACTTGATCGTGCTGGCAAAAGTTATTGAACTGGAAATATATAGAGATCAGGATCAAGTTACAATCCAGGTGGATTCATTTCTGAAAGGGGAAAGTGATAAATCAGTTTTCACTTTCACACTCATCTCTCGCGGCGGACTGAAAGATTTTGATCCGGCTTTGAATACCGGTGATACTGGTGTCTTTTTTCTGAAGCTCAAAGAGAAGGAAGGAGAATTTGAGAAAGCCTATTGGGGCAGCATCGCTATTTTCGATAAAGATAACTTTGAATTATCTGATTCAACTGTATTATTGGAATCTCTCAAAATTTAGAAAACAGCTCGGTTTGAAAAAAATCAAATAACAAATTTCGAAGATTACGAACAAGGTTTTAAAAAAGGATATGCTGAATCACCCGGGCTGGTAGATGGTTCTGCTGATTATAATTTAGGTCATTCAGATGGCATGCAGGCAAAAATGGGAAAGAAACCGGAGTAAGACATTTTATTATCTCGTCACATAGCTATGAAACGAGAGGATGGAACAGATGGAGAATCAAATGAATAAAGTTAATTTTGAAAACAGAGAAATCACACCCTCCAAAATTGTTTGTGTGGGAAGAAATTACGTAGAACATATCAGAGAATTAGGCAACGAAATCCCTCGGAATATGGTTCTCTTCATGAAACCGAATTCAGCAATTTCAGACGTACTTTTTTCAGGAAAAGATGAACCAATTCATTTCGAAGGAGAGATCTGTTTTTTAAATGAGAAAGGTAGATTCTCTGCTGTTGGTTTTGGTTTGGATATGACTAAAAGAGAATTGCAAAATAAACTGAAATCGAAAGGACTACCCTGGGAAAGAGCCAAAGCTTTCGATGGCTCAGCACTTTTCAGCAAGTTTGTGGAAATCTCGGAAATCAGTCAGGATTTGTCTGTTGAACTTGAAATAGATGGTGAAATTGTTCAGCATGGCAGCATTCGGCAAATGATCTACAAACCAGATCAGGTTTTAGTAGAAATCCGGACATTCATTACTTTGAATGATGGAGACATCGTGATGACCGGAACTCCAGAAGGTGTAGGAATGGTGAACAAAGGTTCTGTTTTTGTTGGCAGAATCTTAGAGAACGGAAAAGTGATAACAAGTGCTGAATGGAAGGCAGAGTAAGTATGAATTTCGACTCGTAAGGTACGACGAGTTGAGATGAGAAAGTAGGTCTCGAGTCGTCGTTGAAGATAAGTGTTAAGAGTTTCTCCTTACGACTCGACAGGGAAGATAATATCATGGAAATCATGAAACTACTCGAACCACAAGAAATTAATGAATCCGAATTCCGCGAATTCATTACAGAATTTAGAACTGCAAACGAGAAACTTGTACCCTATTCCATAATTCAAAGAGATTTTAATTTCCAAACATTTATTAAATCACTCCAGGATGAATCTCAAGGAATT
>JAUSOT010000102.1 GCA_030656075.1 Candidatus Cloacimonadales bacterium | reverse complement strand
CATTCGCAAGGTTATCAAACTTTCCCCCAACTCTTCCAGGATTCTGTGAAAGAGTTATGTGAAAGTGCTAAAGGTTTTTCCTTCCGAATCTTCTTCAATAGAAAATCGAGGAGATAAGCTTCAGAAGGGATGCAGTCTGGTATTTGGAATTTCGAATTTGATTTTTTGGATTTGTATCGTGATGATCAAGAAAGGTTTTTCTTTCCGAATCTTCTTCAACAGAAAATCAGGGAGATAAGCTTCTGAAGGAATGTAATCTTGTATTTGGAATTTCGAATTTGATTTTTTGGAATTTATTTGGGATTTGGGTTTTGTGATTTGGAGTTTCCAACCTTGACATTGCTAACCGCAAGAAGATTTGAAAGAAGCGATGGCAAGGTTCAAATATAAAAAAGCCGGCATTGCTGCCGGCTTTGCATCCTTCTAAAAAAATGACAATTACTACGGGTTCAATCGAACAACATTTATGGCTTGATCACCTTTTTCACCTGTAGTAGTATCAAATTCAACCGCTTCTCCATCCATTAGAAATTTTCGTTCGCTGCTAATGGTGGAAATGGCTTTCCAGTGAACAAAATATTGTTTTCCGGATTCATCGACAATAAAACCATAACCTTTTGCATCATTAAACCACTTAACAGTACCTCTCATATATACCCCTCAAACAATTTAACAGTACCCTTTGCAGAACACTCTGAATACTGATGAACCCAAAATTCGAATGGAAAAAAATTACGCAAGCTTTTTCATGTTTGGAATCTATATAAATAATATTTGACATAAATCATCGTATCATGGTCTGTCTTTATCATTAAAAAAGTTGAATTTTGTTGCAGGGAAGAAATATGTTGAAGAAAATCTTTATTATTATTTTAGGAATTGTTCTATCTTCATGCATTCAAAGAATATATCAAGTTGATAATGCAAATTTAAGCGATGGAAAATATGATTCGGAATTCCCTTCTCAGAACTGTTCCAAACAGATCAAAGAAATTTCCGAATCGGTGAAAATGCTCAACTGTATGGTTATCTACCGGACTTATTTCTTTTCCCGCAATGATTCGATCCGGGAAAATGAAATTGAAAAGGCGATCAAAGCCAATAAAATGATCAATGAGACATTCGACCATGAACCCGTTTCAGGAACCGCTACCATAATTTCCACTGAAAATAATAAAATCGTGCTTCTCACCTGTGCCCATATCATTGATTTTCCTGACAGGTTGGTAACCAAATTTACCGAAGAAGATCGCAGCGAACAATATATTCAAAGCGTTGCTTACAAACAGAATATGAATATCTATATAAATGACATCCCCAACGGTAATAAGCTGGAAATTATCGCTGTTGATAATGAAAAGGACATTGCTCTGCTGGGAACGGATCTGGGACTACATGATGACTTTATACCGGTATTTAATTACAAAATTGGAAAAGCGAGAGAATTAGAATGGGGTTGTTTTTTATACATCATGGGCTATCCGCTGGGAAATAAAATGATCACTAGCGGAATTGTGAGTGATCCGGATGGAATCAAACATGGATCATTTATTATCGATGCTTTGTTCAATAAAGGATTTAGTGGCGGTTTGGTTTTCGCCATTCGAGATGGGATTCCAAATTTTGAACTGGTAGGAATTGCCAAGTCGGTTTCTGCCGAGCACAGGTATGAGCTGATCCCCGAAAAAGAACAGCATGAATTTGTCTATAACCCGCGCATCCCATACGAGGGTGCTCTACTCGTTCGGACAGGTGAAGACATCAATTATGGCATTACCTATGCCATTCCTATCGAAGAAATCGTCGAATTCATTAAATACAAGAGACCAACTATTACTCAAAAAGGATACAACCTCGATAAATTCCTGAAGAAAAACTAGCCTGATCTGATACTGAAAGGTGAAGATTTAAGCCGTTTCTTACAGAACTGACAGAAGGCGCAGGTTGGCAGACAGCTTTTTGTTCAGAGTCTGGTAATAACTCAAGCGTGAAAAAGTTTGACAGGAAAGGAAGAAATTTATTTTTTTGGAAAGTCTTTGAAGAATTAGTTTTGTGAATTGAAGAGGATTTTTAGCTTTATTTGAGGATGTTATGCGATTCGTGATCGTGGAGAAAACGAGACTGACTTTTCCGGACCCGCACGGATATTGTAAGATTTTGATATTTTAGAGGCAAAGAGCAAAGAGCAAAGTGTGAAGGGCAGAGAGCAGAGAGCAGAGAGCAGAGAGCAGAGAGCAAAGGGCAAAGGAAAAAAAAGTTGCAATGCACTTGGTTTAGGATAACTATAGGTTAGTAATGTACAACAAAACAGTGGGCGCAAGTATGGATGTAATTCTGCAAATAAATCAAAGATTGACAAAAAAGTATCCGTCCATAACTTGCGTCACAGCTTCGCAACTCATTTGCTGGAGCAAGGAGAAGATCTGAGATACATTCAGAAGATTTTGGGTCATAAAAACATCAAGACGACAGAAATCTATACACATGTAACCAAAACCGGCATCCAAAAAATTAAAAGTCCG
>JAUSOT010000057.1 GCA_030656075.1 Candidatus Cloacimonadales bacterium | reverse complement strand
ATTTTTCTCTTTTCTGAAAGTACTTGAGGTAGAACCATATAAAACGCATATGAAATTCTTCGAATAACAGGCACAAAGAAATGAAAGTACTTTTTTTCCTTACCTTTTTTACCTATCAACCTCATCATTCTCTTAGGCAGTAAGGTTGTACTTATTTTGGTTCTTCGAAGCCGTGATAAAACTAACCAGTGAATTGCCATCGAAGGCTCAAATGTGACTTTGATCACGGATGCTAAATTGGCCCTTGAGGCAATTCTACTGCCCAAATTAATTTGGTGATCTAATTTGGTGATCTAAATTGGTTGAAGTCATTAACAAAGCTTGTGGTTTAGACATTCACAAACTCTTTTTCATTGCTACAATCCTCAGTAGATCTGGTGAAAAACAGCAACAATATTTCTATAGAACCCCTGACGAAATTTTAGCTTTTAAAAACTGGGTTATATCAGATAAATGTGACGTTGTTGCCTGTGAATCAACGAGTGACTTTTGGGTTCCGATTTATGATGCGTTGATAAAACATCTACCTGTTATAGTTGGAAATGCCCGAGATATGAAGGCGTTTACACACAAAAAAACAGATAAGATCGATTCCGAATTCATCGCACAACTTGCATTGAATAATATGGTTCAACCATCAAGAGTTTTCCCAAAAAACCATAGAACATTTCGTTCATGTATCCGGCTTCGTCATAACCTTGTACAAAAAAGAACAGATATAAAAAATGAAGCTCACGCCATACTCGCACCTGAAATGTTTAATCTGAAGAATGTGCTAACAGATATTTTTGGTAAGAGTGGTAGAGCAATTCTATCAGGAATTTGTTCAGGTAAAAGCGTTGACCAGATTATAGCAAGCCTTTCCCCAAATGTTCGTAAAAAAAGTGATCAGATAAGGGAAACTCTGGACAGGGAAATCTCTCAGGGTGCTGCATTCAGACTTCAGATCTGTCTGGATATCATAAAGCATCTTGAAAATGAAATCAAAATTTTGGAAAAAGAAATATTCAATTATGCTTATAAAAATCATAAGCAAGAAATGGAAATTTTAATGTCTGTTCCAGGAATAGGAGAACTTGGAGCGGCAACTCTTATTGCTGAAATAGGCGATTTCAAAGATTTTTCTTCAGGGGATAAGCTTGCTTCATGGCTTGGCATAGTTCCAAATGTGTACCAATCAGCGGATAAATACCACAACGGAAGAATCACTAAGAGAGGATCTAAGGAAGCAAGGTGGATTCTAACACAGATTGCTCAGGCAGCAGCACGAACGAAAAATAGCAGGTTAAAAGAGTTTTTCAACAGAAAAAAGAAGTCGATTGGGCATTCAAAGGCGATTATTGCCCTGGCAAGAAAAATTGCAACAATCATATGGCATCTGATCACAAACGAGGAGATGTATGAAGATGAAACTGGATATAAAAAGAGGGAAATTCAAAAGAGAAAGATAGTTGAGACTGAGATATTCTCAGTTGATGAAAGGATCAAAATAATGAGTGAAATATATGTAATTGCGAGAAATGACGAAAGAGAGAGTACGTGAGGAAGATCTCCTCATATACTTTCATGCTAAATAAGTTGGAAGAACTCAAAGGTTTGGGTTACGGAGGTCTTTTTATTATCTCCGCACTTCCAGCCTTTCAGAGTTCTCTTCCTGAAGTTAGAACTGTTAAGCTACAGCTTTCTCTTCTATATTCAGCGTTGGACGCTGGTTTTCATCTTTGATCTCGCTGCTGTAGAATGCTACGTAATCCGCATTTTCTACACGGGTTTTAATCAGGAACCCTGTATTTTCGTACTCGCCGCTGGCGTACTCCTTTACGAGATCAGTTACGTTCAGCTCATAGTACCTGTTGTCCGGTATATCGCTTCCTTTCAGGGTTATCGTAGCGTACGGTGCGTCTCCCTGAGAGACATTATTCATGTCGAACCAGTCTCCTCCGGGCT
>JAUSOT010000097.1 GCA_030656075.1 Candidatus Cloacimonadales bacterium | reverse complement strand
GATTCGCTTTTGCGAAGACGGGGTGTTATATTCCCCTCTTTACAGAGGGGTGGATTCGCTTTTGCGAAGACGGGGTGTTATATTCCCCTCTTGCAGAGGGGTGGATTCGCTTTTGCGAAGACGGGGTGTTCCTAATCAAATCCTCACAATGTTCTTTCAAATTTTCGACCACACTATTCAAATTTTTCTTAATTTCCATATCATCATAATGAAGTATATATAATCCTAAACTTATCAAATAATTCTCTCTTATTTTATCATATTCAACTTTATCATTATGACTACTTCCGTCTATCTCCACCACCAAAGCTAGTATCGGACAGTAAAAATCTACTATATAATTTCCAATTATTTTTTGCCGGTGAAAATCGAGTGAAAGAAATTTTTTGTTCTTAACCTGATTCCAAAAAAGTGCTTCCGATAAATTACCTGCTTTTCGAAGCTCTTTGGCTCTATCTTTTAATTTGGGATTGTAGGGCAGTTTTTTGTATTTCTCGAACACCCCGTCAGACTGGTGTTCCATTTTTTCTGTTCTTTTCAGTTTCCTATTTAACACCCCGTCAGACTGCGTCTGCCACCCCTCTGCAAGAGGGGAATTGGATTTATTCCTGTTTAAAATCTTCATACTCTCTTTCCGTTAAAGCAAAGTCGGGATCAACTATTTTTACTTCTTCATAAGTTAATTCGTAAAGTTTGTACACCATTATGTCTATTTCCCGCTCTTCGATTGTTGTATCTTCGCCAGCTTTTTTCTTTGCGATTATTGTATCAACTAAGGTTTCAAAAGTTTTTTGGACTATTAATGAAATAGTTTTTATAGGCAATTGTTTGCAATTGACTATTAGTATCTTTGCAAATGTGATTTTCTCTATATCAAGATATTTAGCTTTGTGATAGAAACTAAGTAATGTTGAATTTAAAATTGCTGTTAAAAATTTTAGGGAAGTATTACTTTTGTCTTTTGAAACCAAAGAAAAACCTATTTGTGTAAAATATCGAGGTTTTTCTGAATAGGCAGCAATAATGCCAAGTTTCGAACCTTCTAAAATCTGCCTGACAATGATTTTGCTACTATCAAAGAAACGACTTTCTCTTGGTGCTCCAAGCCAGCTTCCATATCTTAAATATTCATTAATTTCATTTGAAACGAAAAAATGATGGATATTTTTACCTGAAATTAAGGGAACAGATTCATTAGATATTTTGTGTTTAGAATGGAATTCTCGATTTTTTATTAATTTCTCTGAATGTCCTTTATATTTATCATAGGGTGTAATTCCAAGTGAGAAATCCACCAAGTGAATTAAAGGTTGAGTTCCTATTTCAATTTTACTTATTATCTTTAGGGTTTCTGCATCAGTAAAAATATTAAATATAGTGTAAACATCTTGCTTCCATATTTCTCTCTCAAATCTTTGAAATTTAATTGTATTGAAGTTAATCGCATCATTACTTTTAAAGAATTTTGCTTTGATAAAAGTATTTTCATTTCCTCCTTTTGAAAGAATTAATATAATTGTTTCTACAGTTGCCATTTTAAAAACTGAATCAGGAAGTTTTATGATTTTTTGTGTGTCTTCTATAATTAGTTCTCTGATTTTTCTATATGATTCATTTACTAATAAAGAATTTGGATTTATATATGTTAATACTCCTTCCATATTAATAAGTTCATATCCTCTTTCAATGAATATTGAATACAAGTTTATTCTTTTTTCTGTTGTTTTATAATTTTTAAAAAACTGTCTGACTTTTTCTTTCGGGAGAGATTTTATGTCAACGTACGGTGGATTCCCAATCACAATATCAAACCCGTCTTTCTGGTTAAATACCTCGGCAAAATAGACATTCCACAAAAAGAAATCTTTGGGTTTTCGTCCTTCGGTAAAAGCTTTCAAATCTTTTTCTATTTGAACAATATCATTAAATCCGAGTCGTTTAGCAAGTTGTTGTTTTTCATTAATAATTGCTTTGTCGCGTTGAGTACTTTCAGGTACATTAGCATATTTCTTTTCAATTCCTCTTAATTTGGGACTAATCTTATCTTCCACGATTTTGTAGATAGTTTTTTCAATTTTTTCACGGAGTAAATCTTTCTTTGTTTTTTCAGATTCATTTTGGTATTCGTTTTTCAGTTCTTCAAATTCTTTAATGAGCAATTGGTAAGGTTCGTCTGCATCAAATAAAAGACTTTCAGTTGGTTTCTCGGGTGCGTTAAAATCAATTCCTGCGAAGGAGGAAATCAGGCTGTTGCCCTGCATCAGTTTAAAGTCGAGATTCGGGAGCGGCTCGATACCGTAATTATTTTCTGGTTTATCCCATTCAATTTTTTCATCAACCAGCAGAGAAATGAAAAAACGAAGTTTGGCAATTTCCACCGCAATTTGCTGAATGTCCACACCGTAAATACATTTTTCGATGAGATACAGTTTTCTGCCGTAATCGGCGTTTTTTTCTTGGAATTTTTTTTTAATACTTTCAACTGCAACTTTTCGTGATTTTGGGTCTGGGATATTTTTTGTCCCATCCAATTGAGTCTGTTCCCAAAATTTATTGTTTGGATCAAGTTTTGCAAGAATAAAAACAAGTTTATTGAGCACTGCCATGGGGAATGCTCCTGAACCGACTGCTGGATCAACGACTCTTAGCTCATCAATTAATTTGATAATTTTTTGAGAAGTTTGGGGATCGAAGGGATTTTCAGAATTATTAGATTTTATAAGTGAATCTAACTTTTTTTCTAATTCTGTATCAGTTTGAGAGGAAGAATCAGTTTTAAGATTCGTGATAAAATATTGTTTCAAACTCTCGTTCGTCATATAATTCACAATTTCGCGTGGTGTGTAAAAACTTCCGGTCGCTTTTCGGGCTGTGGTAGCAGTTTCGGGATTGTAGCTTGCCAGCAGATTTTCAAAAATAGAACCGAGTAGCTCCGGATCGAGAGCGACTTCGATATCATCAGCTTCGTTTTCATCAATGGTAAAATTGTAGCTTTTGAGGAGATCGATCAAACCTTCCACTTCGTAGGTTTTATTCTCTTTTCCGTAAAATTTACTAATGTCTTTCTTTTGGATCTCAGAGAAAAACAGAAAGTTCGGAACTATCGGTTGTTTACCTTTTGTAGCAGTAAAACCATCGATGTATTTTCTTTCCTCTTTCTCTTTGGTTTTGTAATCCAAACACTCGAATAAGCCGCCATTCAAAAAGGGAATTTTCTCAAACAAAGTTTTAAGTGTATCGGAATCTTTAAATAAATCGTGATAACGAAAGACATTCTGATTACCGAAATCCGGATTATAACCTTTTTGTCCTCTTGTTTCAGTGCGGAATTTTCTTTCAACTTGTTTTGTGTTCAGTGTGGCAAAAAACAGATTCTGCAATATTGCTTTATAATAAGTTGATTCTTGGGAAGAGGAATCTTCTAAAATCTTATTGATGTTATCTTCATCGAATAGATCGTCCGGAATGAGATTACGAACTTTCATAAACCAGATGAACATTAATCGAGTTATCAGCCGAATAATGGCAATTTCTCTTCCGTTTTTTTCTTCTTCGGCATCATCCGGGAATTTAACATTTTCAATTGCCCAAAAATACCAGTGTTGCAGTTTTTCATAAAATTGTTTTGTAAGAGGTTCAACATTAAATGCTTCTTGAATGCTGTTTAGATCATTAAAATCAGCTTTTGAAATTTGGCTGATAAATGTTTTATTTGTAAGTTCTTTACTCACAAAATAAGTATATCGTTTGAATTCTGTGAAATCTCTTTTTGTACCGAGAAAGTTGGCTCGGATAAAGCTAAAACGGAAATTGTTATCTACATCATAAAAGATAAAAAAGGCAGCATCTTTATTTTCTTCTTTCAGGATTTTTTTAGCAATTTCATATTGCCTTTTCTTTCCGGTTCTGTTTGTGAGTGGTTCATTTGTTTTTGCTGTAATAACGAGAATATCGTCATTATTATTTAGATCGGCTTCACCAATTTTTATTATGTATTCATAATGTTTTGTAATATCCTTATTATCTTCAAATAAAAAATCGTAATCGTTGTCATAAGGTTTGAACGATCTCAACTTTCGTCTAAAAAACAGTTTCAATTGCTCAACAGAAAAATCTGCTATCAAGTCGTTTACATTACTCATTCTAATTACCTCATTGCATTGAATCTATTTTACTCTTTTATTTCTGTCACTTTTTTGTAAAGGGTATAATGTTTGTATACCCGTCTAAAAGGTCGTGTATTTTTCCTTTAAATTCAGAAAAAAGGTCGTATATACTCTTGATTTGGGTATGTATGCTAACTTTTGAATATTTATTCTCACCCATCAATCCTACCTTCCATCATTTCAATCTGCCTTAAATTTCCCTGATTTCAAAATTACTGAGCCGAAAGTGCGGATTTCTCTCCAGCCTGTCAAATGTTTTCTGTAAAAGGTTCCCAAAGACAATTTTCAATTTTCAATTTTCAATTTTCAATCTTCAATCTTCAATTTATAAAAATAGATTCCTGAACTTTCGGGATTGTTGTTTTCGTCAGTTCCGTTCCAGGTTACTGATCCTTTCCCGAGCGAAGACTCGGGACTCAGGATGACAAGACGAAGGACTCAGGATGACAAGACGAAGGGTTCAGTATGACAAGACTAAGGGCTCTGGATGACAAGACGAAGGGTTCAGTATGACAAGGCGAAGAGCTCAGGATGACTGATAATAAGTTCCTCAGAATGACAAGTTCGAATTTAACTCATCTAACCACTCCGGAGCGAAGCAGATAAAGCACATAATTTGATGCTTTTGTGCCTTTTTGCAGCAATTGTTAGGCTGTTCATAGCTCCAGTCTCGAGTTTGGTGAAATTGAAAGAAAACCCAATTCTTAAGTCAAATCCAGCTTAGTGTTTCTTGGTGTTCTTAGCGGCTAATTCTTTTTTCAATTGACAAACCAAATCCCTCCGTAAATTTCATAAACAGATTAAAATAAATATAAAATGGAGTAGAAATGAAAAAAACGTTTGTACTGTTTTTTCTTTTCTCCGGCTTATTCCTCTTTTCCCAGGTGGCGCAGCATATCGACCTGGCTGTGATCGATACACCCAATGATGATGGCTCTTCCCTGCAGATCAATTGGAAAGTATCGGGTTATGATTCGGGTAGTGTTGTCCTGGAAAGAATAGGAGAGAATGGAGAAAAAAGAGTTCTGGCGAAAAGCAATAATCTGGAACGCCGCTATGTGGATGGAACGGATGTGCGGCCGGGTGTAGAATATGCCTATTTACTTTCAGTTTATGATGTAAATGGAGAATTCCTGGAAGAAGCAACAATATCAACCAGTTCCAAAGCTCAGTGGTTCAATACCGACAAAATTGCGCTTCTCATTTGGATGATCATTCTCACAGTTGCCATTGTCTATTTCATTTTTTCAGCCAAAAGCGGCAAGGAGCTATATATCCGCAAGATCAGTGGTTTGGAATCGATGGATGAATCGGTGGGAAGAGCAACAGAAATGGGGAGACCGATCCTTTTCGTGCCGGGAATCTCGGATTTGGATGATATGCAGACGATTGCCGGGTTGACGATTTTGGGTCAATTAGCTCAAAAAGCGGCTGAATACGATGCCGAACTCATCGTGCCGGTCTGCCGTTCCATGGTGCTTTCCACTGCCAAAGAAATCGTGAAGGAAGCATTTTTGAAAGCGGGACGTCCCGATGCCTACAAACCTGATTCAGTTTTTTATCTCACCGATGACCAATTTGGTTTTGTGGCCGGTGTGGACGGGATCATTGTACGGGAAAAACCGGCTGCGAATTTCTTTTTGGGAGCTTTTTACGCCGAATCTTTGATTCTGGCTGAAACCGGTTTTGCCAGCGGCGCCATTCAAACGGCCGGAACCGCCATGCCCAGCCAGCTTCCGTTTTTCGTAGCTGCCTGCGATTATACCCTGATCGGGGAAGAGCTTTATGCCGCTTCCGCTTATCTTTCCAAAGATCCGCACCAGCTTGGCAGTTTGAAAGGTCAGGACCTGGGAAAAGCAATTTTTGTAATCGTGTTAACTATCGGCATCATCCTGGAAATTTCAGGCATTTCGTTCCTGAAAGACTTTCTGACAATGCATTAAGGAGAACATCATGAAAAAGATATTTCATACAAAAATTGAAGATTATCTAATATCAACCCCCGTTATCCCTCTATTTAAGGGGAAATATATAATTTCGGCTTCTAATTTCTCTCCCCTGATTAGGGGAGATGTTCTGCATTGCTTTCATAGGATTCATACAGAACAAAGGGGTTTAGACTCATGAAAAGAAAATTACCGCTTTTAATTACATTTGCTGTTGGATTCATCATCATTATTTCAGAATTCATTCCGCATAAACCGTTTGGACAGATGTCTGAGAAATTGGAGAACTGGTTCCTCATCATTTCCGGGTTTGCTATCCTTCTGGGACAGCTCAGTTTGATCAAAGTAAATTTGATGAAAATCAAATTCAAACAGAAAAACTGGCAATTCTTCATCGTCACGCTCGTTAGTTTTGCGTTCATGGTCATTGTTGGAATATTTTGGGGAACGGAATCGAATCACGGCATTCTGGGAAATGGAGAAACGGTCACATCCTTCATCGGTTCGAAACCTTTCGATTATCTCTTTAATAATGTTTATCAGCATCTTTCGGCAACCATGTTTTCACTGCTGGCTTTCTTCATTGCTTCTGCTGCCTACCGTGCCTTCATTGCTCGTACTGTCGAATCGAATTTGCTGTTGATTGCTGCCGTTCTGGTGATGTTGGGCAATACCAGTTTGGGAAGTTTCCTCACCGGCTGGCTGCCGCAATCACTCAGTTTTCTGCATCTGCCGAATATCTCTGAATTCATTATGAAATATCCCAACACCGCCGGGCAACGCGCCATCATGATCGGTGCGGGTTTGGGATTGATCGGAAGTTCTCTGAGGATCATCCTGGGAATTGAACGATCCTATCTAGGAGGTGAATGATGGTATTAGGCATACGAAAACAAATGGTATCTGTTAACCATAATCTCCGAAGATCGCTTCTGGGAGGTGAATGATGGCAATTAACAAGAATATAGATAGAAGATGGATTTTCCTGTTTATTTTTATTTGCGTTGCCTTACCCCTCATTTTTGTGATCGGTCTGCCCATCGAAACTACCGAGAACGCGCGCTTGGTTCACGATCTGGTGCAGGCTACACCTCCAGGCAGCACGGTCATTCTTTCTTTCGATTATGATCCCGGCAGCAAACCTGAGTTGCATCCGATGGCTAAAGCTATTGTGAAAGACTGTTTTAACCGGGATATTAAAATTCTGGTGACTGCTCTCTGGCCGATGGGTGTGCAGATGGCAACCGATATTTTTGCTCAACTGGAACCTGAATTTCCCAATAAAACTTATGGAATCGATTACGTGAATATGGGTTACAAAGCTGGCGGCATGGTCACTATCCAGGCGATGGGAAAGAATTTCAGGGAAGTATTTCCTTCCGATATGAACGGAACTCCGATTGCGGAATTGCCAATTTTAGATGGAATAGAAAACTATAACAACATCAGTTTCGTCTGCTCTTTTTCTGCCGGCGATCCGGGTATCAAGCAATGGGTTCAGATTGTTCATGATTCCTACGGAAAACCGGTAACCGGTGGTGTGACGGGTGTAAGCGCTCCCAGCATTCTTCCTTATGTGAATGAACAGAAACAGATCAACGGCTTGCTGGCCGGATTAAAAGGCGCTGCCGAGTATGAATTTCTGATCGACAGCCCGGGCACGGCAACAGCCGGAATGGACTCTCAATCCCTGGCACATCTGCTCATCATAATTTTTATCGCAATTGGAAACATCAATTACTGGCGAAACAAGAAAAATGCTGCAACTGAAGGAGGTGAATAATGGTACATTTCTTCGATGTTTTGGGAATCTGGTTAGGCGCTGTTTTCACTTTTGCAATTTTCAGTTTTCTCTACAAAGACAACCCATTTTATAAAGTTGCCGAGCAGATATTTGTAGGTTTATCTGCCGGTTACTGGTTTGTTTACACGATCTATTTCATCTTGATCCCGAATCTCTTTAATCCGCTTCTCACCGATTTCAGCGCAAACTGGATCAAACTAATTCCAGCTGTTCTGGGTGTGATGATGCTGCTGCGGCTCATTCCGTCCATCGACTGGATCAGCCGTTTTCCGGTAGCGCTCATCATTGGAACCACATCAGGAATTTATTTTCTGCGTTATTTGAAATCGGATGTGATCAACCAGTTGACCGCAACCATGATAAATCCTTTCGTGGGTGGAAACTGGGTTGTCGTAATTGGACAAATATTGATGGTAGTCGGAACCATTACAGGAGTGATCTACTTCTATTTCAGCAAAAAACATGAAGGAGCTTTTGGTGTGACAGCCAAGGTCGGGATATATTTCCTGATGGTCAGCTTCGGTGCAGCTTTCGGTTACACTGCCATGGCGCGTATATCCCTGCTGATCGGCAGATTGCAGTTTCTGCTGGGAGATTGGCTGGGAATCATTAAGCCATAAAAAAACAAACCTCGCGAAGATTGGACACACCCAACCTGAACCACTTCAGAGTGATCAGGTACATCTCTCGAGAGGGGAATTAAATCTTCATGTTGATTCGAAGAATAGAGTGTAGAACGATCGACTCGATCGTTTTTAACCTCACCCCGACCCTCTCCTGGGAGGAGAGGGAGGAAATGTATGATGTTGTTAAATCGTGTTTCTCACTGCGGCATCTCATGTTCCTTCTCCTCAGATAGGAGAAGGATGAGCCTTCGTAAGGCTTCGGCTGCACAGGCAGCAGAATGAGGTTGGAAACGAAACGGGAGTTTCGCGATCAATTAAGTTCCCAAACGGAATTTGGGAACGAGAGAAAACAAGATAAGCTCCCCTTTGAAAGGGGAGAAGACGACGAAGTCGGAAGAGGGGTTTTGTGAGTTTGATTAAAAATTGTCATCCTGAGTGTCCCGATTTATCGGGAGTATCGAAGGATAGTGAAGGATGATGAGTTTTATCTCGGCACTTCGCTATGAAACTTCGTTTCTACTCAGGGTGACAGGAGAGTTTTGAGAGTGGATTAATAATGAATTCAAAGTCTAATTATGGCAAACCCCCTTTTTTCCCCAGACTGTGTGAAAATTAAAAAATGAATCGATTTCTTGGAACACAAAACAACTCCTTTCGGGGAGATCGGCGATTACAATCGAAATTTCGACTCCGATTTTCCGCCACGGAGTGTCGGGCTACTATTTTCACACACTCTGCCCCTTGCGA
>JAUSOT010000055.1 GCA_030656075.1 Candidatus Cloacimonadales bacterium | reverse complement strand
ATGAGTATAAAAGGAGACAAGCTTCTCCGGGTTTAAAAGTAACTACAAAAGCTTTCGGTGTAGGACGAAGGATGCCCATCGCTGCTAAATATGAAACTTAATTCCTCGGGTTGCCGACGAAAAAGCATGATAAAAAAAAGTGATTTTTTGCTGAATCAAGAAATAATTTTCTTCAATAATGGTTCATACGGTGCCTGTCCGAAAACAGTTTTCAATAAATACCAGGAATGGCAGAGAATAATCGAATTCCAACCGGTTGAATTTTTCCAAAAGACTTTACTCCCCGAGTTAAAGAGATCTCGGCAAGCAATCGGTGATTTCATCAATTGCCAGCCGAATGATCTGATCCTGGTTCGTAACGCAACTTATGCCACGAATATAGTCATTAGATCCCTGGATTTGAAAAAAGGGGACGAAGTTCTGGTGACGAACCACGAATACGGAGCTTGTTTGAATGCCTGGGAATTTTGGAAAAAGGAAAAGGGATTCAAGCTGAAAGAAATTAAAATTGAACTGCCTTTGCCTGATACAACTGAGATTATCCGAAGAATAAAATCATGCCTCAATCCCAAAACCAAAGTTATCTTTTTCAGCCACATCAGTTCCAAAACAGCTCAGCTTTTTCCGGCTGAAGAAATTTGCAAATTGGCCCGAGAAAATAATATTATTTCTATCATCGATGGCGCTCATTCTATCGGTCAATGTCCTCTGAATATCAAAGAAATCGATCCGGATTTTTATTTCAGCAATATTCACAAATGGCTTTTTGCTCCCAAAGGAACAGCATTCCTATACACCCGTAAAGAACTGCAATCGAAGGTGAAGCCGCTGATAACCGGTTGGGGTTGGGGACCGGAAAGAGAACTGCCAAGCGGCAGCGATTACATCGATTCCAACCAGTTTTACGGCACGGCAGACCTGTCTTCTTTCCTGACGGTAGAAGTTTCGATCAATTTTTACAAAGAAAATAAGATTGAAGATTTGAAAAAGAACTGCCACGAACTTGTGGAATATTTTTGCCGGGAAGCTGATAAAATCACCGTTAAAAAAACATTATACAATCATTTTCCAGATTGCCTGATGATGGCTGTGATCGAAGTTCCAACGAAATACTCCGTCATTGAATTGAAAGAATTATTATACGAAAAATACAGAATTGAAGTTCCCGTCATCGAGTGGGAAGGAAAACTGCTGATCCGCATCTCGATCCAGGTTTTCAATACTAAAGATGAGGTAGATTATTTTTTGAAAGTGCTGAAAGAAATCTTTTGAAATTGAAAAATGAGAACCTGCTCGGACTCGACTTAAAAATTCGGAATTTTTTCTGCTTTTCTTGCGAAGACTTGAGCTTTCCGCTATCAGCGAGCTGATAGTTCTATTAAGATGAAACGGGCATATATATAATTGAATAGTATCTTTGACCAGATAGTCCTACTTTTCAAAGTAGTGGCTA
>JAUSOT010000091.1 GCA_030656075.1 Candidatus Cloacimonadales bacterium | reverse complement strand
GAAACGGGGGTTTCAAAATAATACTGCGTTCCCAATCAGGGGATTGGGAACGAGAAAGAAGAAATAGAGGATTGAAAACGAGAAAGAAGAAATAGAGGATTGGGAACGAGAAAGAAGAAATAGAGGATTGAAAACGAGAGGGCAATTTCCATGCGCTTTTCAATAAATCTTCATCGAATAGTATTTGATAGTTGACGTCATAATCTGTTAAGCATAATTTGCATTAAGCTTTGAACCTTGCTTCAGTTTTATTGAAGTAAAAGGGGGTAGGATGATAAAAGGATCATATGTCGCATTAGTTACTCCATTTAAAAATAACGAGATAGATTATAATGCCTTAGAAAAGTTGATCGATTTTCAACTGGAAAACAGCACCGATGGCATATTGCTTTGCGGTACAACTGGCGAGTCACCTGCTTTGGCTGGAGATGAAAAAGAACGGTTGGTTCGTTTTGCGCTCAAGAAAATCGACGGAAAAATTCCTGTGATGCTGGGAACGGGCACGAATAATGTTTCACACACGATTTCTGTCACTATCCGGGCGCAGGAATGGGGAGTGGACAGCGCTCTCGTGATAACGCCTTACTATAATAAACCAACGCAAAATGGCTTGTATCTGCATTTCAAAGCGGTTGCTGAAAATACTAATATTCCAATTATTATCTATAATGTTCCGAGTCGAACCGGAGTTAACATGACAGCCGAGACAACATTGAAACTGGCACACGAATTCAAGAATATCATCGGAATCAAAGAAGCCAGCGCAGATCTGGGGCAGCTTTCCCAAATTATTAAATATGCTCCACCGGATTTCGCGGTGCTTTCCGGCGAAGATGCTTTGAATTATCCGATCCTGTGCTGTGGCGGAAGTGGAGTGATTTCCGTAACTGCCAATATCGTTCCAGGCAAAGTGCACAATTTGGTTGATTTTGTGGAGAAAGGAAAATACGGAAAAGCCAGAGAACTGCATCTGGAGCTTTTGGAATTGAATAAGGCTATGTTTTATGAAACAAATCCAATTCCGGTGAAAGAATCGTTGCATTTAATGGGAATGATCGAGCGGGAATTCCGACTTCCCATGTGCGAAATGCAGGAAGAAAATCTGATAAAGCTAAAAAGCGTTTTAGAAAAGTATAAATTAATTTAGAGTAAAAATTGAGACATCGAGTAAAAGAGAACAAGAACCTGATCGTTTGCCCCAAGAGCAAGCAGTACACAGACATCATAGTTTGTGCTGCAACATGCGAAAATAAAAGGTTCTGCAAAATATACAAAGAAAGAATCTCTCTGGAAATCTTGATGGAATTTATTGAAAAACATCCCGATTATATTTTAGTAGGAGAACTTATGGCTACAAAAACCGAAAAACCAAAAGAAACGACATTCTGGGTCGTGATGGGCGAAAACCAGTTTGAAGAAGTTACCGAATCTGAGATCATGAAAAATCCGCAAAACTATCTTGATAAGCAGATCTGGCAGAAACCACCCTTCAAATTTGAAGTTGTTGTAACGCTGAGAAAAGTAAAAGCAGATTAATTAGTTAACGAAGTTTTTTTAATCTGTATCTGAAAATTATCAGAATCAGGCTGATACCAAGCAGATCGGCAGCAATATCCCAGATGGAAAAGTCTCTTCCGGGTATGGGAATTTGATGCAATTCATCTGCGAGAGGTACGACCAAGGCGATGATCAAGGTTTTGTTTAGCGTTGATTTCAAAGCAAGCGGATCGTGCATTTTCACAAAAAACAGCGCAAAAACGAAATAGAAGAAAAAATGAGCGAATTTATCGAAACTCGTGATCCCAATCGGCGGTGACGATAATTTTGGATAGGAAGTTAGCGTAAAAAGTAAAATCGACCATAAAATAAATAAAATCCGGTAGAGTCTGCGATTAGCGGTTAATTTGAAAAACATATTACCTGCTTCCCTTTACTCAACAATATAATTTTCCAGCTTCCAGGTAACTGGAAATGGTTTCATCAAAAACTTAGCTTTCAAAGGGATTTTCCTGTCATCATTTGAAAACCAGAAAATGAGCGATCTATCTTCGTTCACCAGGTTATTCGTCAGCATGTCGCTGTTTTCTTTTTCGCCTTTTGAAATCTGTTTAAAAGTGAATTTCACTTTAATCGCATCCATGTGACCAAGTTCTGTATTTAACTCTTCAGTTCCAATAATTTCGTATTTTGCCTTCCAGATGAGGGCATTAGCATCCAGCCAGATCTCACCTTTAGCTTGGATTCCGATCATTTTCCGCAGATAAAATAGAGCAGCATAAAAATCTCGGCTTTCCTTCACAATCGAGTATTCTCTATTCTCTTCAGGAAGGATATAACTGATCCTGTGTGCAACCAAACCATCTCTATCATAGAGCGTGATTCGGTCTTCCCGGTAATCTTTCTGCCGGATGATCTTGCGATATTTATCTGTGAGAAAATCAGCAGAATAATATGAGATGTACTGATTGTCCATGCGTGCTGCGATGCTGGCAATAGTTGTTGCTTTGGCCGTAACCTGGATTTTTTCTCCGTCATCAGTCATCACCACATCGACCACCGGAAGTCCTAAATAGCGGATTGAAAGATCGATCCTTTCAACTGCATATAGTGATTTTCCAAATAGAATAAATAGTATCAGAAGTTTAATAAATTGATTCATAACGTAATTTGCCACTCATTCCCAAATTCCGATTTGGGAATGCAGTTGTGAAAAAGTTTATACTTTGAATATTAGCTGCATCCTTTTTGATATTCATTACTTACTTCGTACTTTTATCGAAATGAAATTTCTTATCCAATTATGTTCCCAAATCGGAATTTGGGAACAAGAGAAAGAGAAGATCGGAATTTGGGAACAAGAGAAAATAAATAGTATCAGAAGTTTAATAAATTGATTCATAACGTAATTTGCCACTCATTCCCAAATTCCGATTTGGGAATGCAGTTGTGAAAA
>JAUSOT010000079.1 GCA_030656075.1 Candidatus Cloacimonadales bacterium | reverse complement strand
TTCTCTTTCATCTGTTCTCCGACACCCTTCTCATAGATAGGAGAAGGGCAGGGGATGAGGTTGAAAAACAAGATTGCTTCGTTTGATGCCGCTGAATGAGAACTCGCAAAGACAGCTTTATTCAACCGTTCCGAAGGTTCTCCGACCGTTCGCAAGGTTGTCTTTCTGATCCGGCAGCTGCCGGATTGTTCTTTGGAAGAATCTTACCATTTACGAGATGTAAAGCTGCAAGAACTTTCACGAGATCCTTCGTCAGAAAAGCTAAAAGAAACCTCAGGAAGACATTCAATCACTTTTCTCTTTCATCTGTTCTCCGACACCCTTCTCATAGATAGGAGAAGGGCAGGGGATGAGGTTGAAAAACAAGATTGCTTCGTTTATTTCCGCAGGAAGATAACTCGCAAAGACTCACTTTAACCACACTCTATGGATAAGCCGAGAGGAATTAAAGCAGGTTTTTTGGGCAAGATTTTTCTAATATTTTGTTATTTCAGATTCGATCAGATCAAACGTGGAATACAGAGCTTCAATCAATTTTTGCAGCTTATCTTCATAAACTTCTGATGTCCATTCGTCCATCCAGATCTTCTTGAATTCTATAGCGATGCAGCAGGCAGAACCGGGAAAATTATTGTAAATCCATTTCGAGAAATATCCGCCCGGAAATTTCACATTGATCCTGGCATCCAACGATCTGCCGAAATAATTATATGACGTCAGCTTCTCCTGGATTTTCTTAACGAGAGGAAAACATTTTTCCGGCATGTTATTCGTTCCTATAATAATTTCAGGATTTTTCTCAGGATCATCAAACTCAGCTTCGGACCCCAATCGGTGGTGATTGTAGGAATGAATATCATAAACAAAAAATCTGCCAAACTTTTTTTCCATTTCTGAAAAATAGCTTTTTGCTTCAGCGTAAAATCCGTGATATTTTTCCAGACTTTGCGAAATCGCGCAATCCGAGGGAGGATTTTTGCGGGTTTTCAAACCCCAGGCATCTTCCGGTTTTAGATAAACGCATTTTTCCGGAGAACGATTCAAATCAACTTCAAAACGGCTGAAATTGACAATGATGCGGTTTCCGCAACCTTTTGTGAATCGTTCCGTGAAAGGATCTTCTTCATAAATCTGAATATCTTCCGAAACAGCCAGATTATTTTTAATTTTCGGTGAGAGCAGATGCCCGTTGTGAATGGCTGTGCAAACCAGCGGCTTCCGGTAATCAAAGTCAAATTCTGCAATTTTCTTCATTCTTCACCATCCAACCGTTCCGAAGGTTCTTCGACCGTTCGGAAGGTTGTTATTCATTTTTTTAACCTTTTAATTGCCTCCAAGCCCCAGCCTGGAAACGAGACAATAAAAAATTGAACATTGTCATCCTCGCGCAAGCGGGGATCTTAACTATTATCATAGATTCCCGCTTGCGCGGGAATGACATAATTAACGTAATACTCATCAATCAGTGTTCATCTGTGTAAATCCGTGAGCCACATTATTCCACGATCAATTCCACGTCTTCCGAAGGTTCGGACACGATCACTGCGAAATTCTTGAA
This sequence comes from Candidatus Cloacimonadales bacterium, assembly GCA_030656075.1. GTDB lineage: Bacteria > Cloacimonadota > Cloacimonadia > Cloacimonadales > TCS61 > B137-G9. The sequence goes on along the minus strand of JAUSOT010000079.1, from coordinate 9,583 downwards.
ATACTTATTGGCAACTCTGATAATATCTTCCGGCGTAACATCTTGCAGGAATTCAACGCTATTCTCCAAATAATCATAACCCAGCCCGATAGCTTCATAATGAGTGATGTAATAGGGAAGACGGTTGTCATTCAGATAGGCATCCAACATTTTTTGATTTTCGTCGATTGCCAAAACCAATTCTTCTGCAGATGCCGGAAGCGTTTTCAATTTTGTGAGTTCACCTTTCAAAACAGCCAGCAATTCATCTTTTTTGTCGATGGAAGTCTGGCTGGTGAGGCGGAAATAGCCATTATAATCCGAATAAGAATAGCTGGAGTAACCATAATAAGCCAGGTCATTTTCACCTCTCAGGGCAACGAAAATCCTGCCGCGTGCTCCGTTACACAAAAGATTGATCACGGTCATCGCTTTGAAATCGGCATCGCTCATTTTGGGGGCGGGCATATTCAAATCAACATTGACCTGTTCAAACTTATATTTATTCAGGAAATCAGCATCGATCTCCGGTGTGATCAGGTGAGTTTGTTCAACATTTATCTTCTTATTTGGAATGTTCTTAAATAAATTTTCAGCATAGGTTTCGGCTTCTGCCTGGGTCAAATCTCCCACAAAAGTGATAATGGCGCTTTGAGCATTGAAATAGGTTTTATGCAGATTTTTCAGATCATTGCGCGATAGCTTCATAACAATATTTTTCTTAGCTTCCCTGCTTAATCCAAACACAGTTTCGGGATACAGGGATGCTGCCAGAAAATCATTGTGCAGAGAGCCGGCCCGGCTGAGTGAGCGTTTGAACCCAGCTTCAGTTTGTTCCTTTGCCAGTTTGATCTCAGATTCAGTAAAAGATGGGTTTTGGAAAGCATCTATGAGCATATCTTCCAGGGTTGAGTAATCCGCTTTCAAACACTTAAATTCGATGTAAGTTCCCAGAGAATTGATATTTATATCCAAGTCTGCCGCATGATATTCAAACCATTCGGTTATGTCCATCGGATCGTAATTTTTTGATCCGGAAAACATCAGATCCAGCATAAAAGAAAGCGATCCGCTGTTTTCTATCGTTTCATAGTCGGTTGTAATAGGAAGATAAACAACTCCCTGAATGAATGGTTTTTCCGTGTTTTTCTTATAGAGCAAGGTCAGATTCTTTTTCAATTCCACTTTCTTCACATCAGTTTTTTCTGCCATAATCTGATCCTGAGATTCTATAATATCTTCCGTTCCCAGGGGAACTGCATAGAAAATGACCCGGTTTTGGGGAACTATATATTTCTGCAGAGCAGCTTCCAGATCGGCAGGAGTCAACGATTCCATGATTTTTATCGAGGTCGGATAATAATCCGGAACACCGTATCTGAGCAAAGACCAGCCAATTTCATTTGCATCCCTTCCCAGGCTGGGAGTGGTCAATAATCGCGAAGCTTTATAACTGTTTATCAAGTTTTCAATCTGATCTTGAGTAAAACCGGATTTGCTGTATTTTTCGATTTCTTCGTCGATGATCTGCACGATTTCTTTGATCCTGGCGGGATCTTTAGCTTCAAACATGATATCGATCATTCCTTCCGGTTTATCGGCTGTCCCGTCGGCTGAGGCATAAATGTAGTTAACCAGGTTCAGTTCTTCCACCAGTTTGAAGCGAATAGGAGATTGACGCTTGGAAAAAAGAATTTCCAAAGCCATTTCCAAGGCTGGTTGATCGATATAATTTTCTGCCGGCAATACGGTTGAGATGAAAACAGTTGGCTGCTCTATATCAAATTCCTGCACATATTCGATCGTTCCTGCCCTGGGATTCTGAGGAGGCAGATAAACTGGTTGGAACTGTCTTCTTTTAAAATCTTTGAAAGCATTTTCTACTTTCACCAGCATTTCGTCAGCCTGGAAATCTCCCACAGCAACGAAGATCATGTTGTTGGGAGCGTAACGTTCTTTGTAATATTCCTGCAGTTCATCGCGGCTGATGGTCTTGAAAAGTTCAGGATAGCCGATCACCGGGTAATGATTGTTGGAATTCGGATAAACCAGCTCGTTGTGCATCTGGTAAACTTTGGACATGGGCGGAGTGCTTCTCATCACGATTTCTTTGAGGATGACCTGTTTTTCCCGTGCTACTTCAAACGAATCGCACAAACTGGAAGTCAATTGTTCCGAAAGAACCTGCAAAGCCAGGTCTTCGTATTGTTTACCCACTTCGATATGAAAAGCTGTGATCACGTTGGTAGTGTAGGCATTCACCAGGGCGCCCATTTCCTGACTCAGTTTCTGATATTCCGTTTCCGTGCGATAGGTGGTGGCACCGCTGGAAACGATATGTTCAAGGTAGTGAGAAATACCTGCTCCCACGAATCTTCCTTCATTATTGGAACCGGTTTTCACAAAACAATAAAAACCGACCGATTCATTCAATCTATTCTCTTTTACGACGATCTGCATCCCATTCGGCAGCGTTTTTTGCAGCAATTCATTGGCATTCAAAAATGTGATAACCAACAGCAAATTCAACAAAATGAATAATCTTTTCATTTATCCTCCGACAAATATTTTTTTTCTCTATCAAAATGCATTTTCCATTCCACGCAAGATTAGCATAGGATTATTATTTCTCTTAAAGGGTTCTGCATAACTCTCACATGTCATTGCGAGGACTCCACCAAAGGAATTCTCTCGAAGCAATCTAAACTCGAAACTACTGAAAACAACGAGATTGCTTCGTTAGTTTCAGCATGAAGAGAACTCGCAAAGACTGCTTTTTTCGAGTTTCTCAGGAAAATACCTAATTATGCAGAACTCATATTTCTCTTATAAAAAAAAAATTTGACAGGAGCAGGCGAATTTTTGTATTTAGTTTCTTATGATTTAAAAGTAGGGAAAAAACTATTTAAAGGGTTATGGAGGAAAGATGAAAAAGACGATTTTTTTTATTTTTGGTTTTTTGATTTTGGTGAGTTTGGGTTTTGCAGATGTATTTATGACAGAAATTGCTGACCCAAACAATGATGCTAACGCAAGGTTCGTTGAACTTTACAACAATGGCGTTTCAACAGTTGATTTTACTGAAGGTTCAGGATGGAGAATTAACAAATATACCAATGGTTCTGCAACTGTTAGTTCTTATATAAATCTAACAGGAACCATTGCTGCAGAAGATTTCTATATTATTGCTTACAATTATGTTGATGGGACTTTTCTTTCTGTATATGGTTTTGCTGCAGACCAATTAGATGCCGTCTCGAATGGCACTATTGGAGGTAATGGTGATGATACCTTAGAACTTGTTGATGGAACAGGTTCAGTTGTAGATTTTTACGGTGAACAACCTCATGTTGATTTAACTGACACAGTATGGGAATTTGAAGATGGCAGAGCTGAGCGCGCTAACGGAGCTACAACCGGAATGAATCCACCCGCAGATGCGGATTGGAATACTTGGTCAGATGGTCCCACTGGAGGTGATATAGTTGATCCACAAGATGCTCCGGGAGATTTTGATCCTGATGCTTGGATTGGAACAGGGGGGCCACAGCCACTTGCAATCTCAAACGTCTCCCGTCAATTCACAGTTCCCACTTCCGCTCAAACCTGCGACGTGCAATGTGATATTACCGGCGGAACACTTCCTTACACGGCCGTGATAAAATATGATGTCAATGGTGTTTCTCAAGTAGATATTACGATGACAAACACTGTTGGCGATACATATTCAGGTACTATTCCTGCTCAAAGTAATGGTGCCAGAGTGGAATATTACGTTCAAGTTACCGATTCGGGAGCGGATGCAGTGGTAACCAGCAGCACCTACGGTTTGTTCTGGGGAGTTAGTCCCATTTCCAATGCGGCTGGAAACATCAAAGCTGTAGATGCCAATGGCGCTCTTTTATATGATGGGTATTATTGTACAGTAACCGGTATAGCTTCTGTAAATAGTGGAGTATTCAGTGCAGTCAATTTGGAAGTTTACATCCAGGATGCATTCGGCGGAATAAATCTGTTTAGATATAGCGATGCAACTTCCATCATTGAAGGAAACAGCTATACAGGAACTGGCCAAATTGATTTCTATTCTGGGAAATCTGAGATTATTCCAGATAATACGACAACGGATATCGTTGATAATGGTTTTGTCGGTTTGATCAGTCCAAACGTCATGACAATTGCTCAGCTTCTTTTGGCTCCTGAAGATTACGAAAATACTTTGGTTGGAATAATGCACGTTACTAAAGATTCAGGAACTTGGGCTGCTAACCAAAATCTTGATATTTCTGATGGAACCGGAAGCATGATTTTCAGATTGGATGGAGACACTGATCTTGATGAAAATCCTGAGCCATCCTGGCCCAAAGATGTTGTCGGCATTTTTACTCAATATGATAATACTTCACCTTATGATGAAGGTTACCAGATCATGCCCAGAAGCATTAGTGACATTTATATTGATGGATTTCTCCCCGTCACACTTTCATCCTTTACCGCAGAATTCCTAAATGATTCTCCGGTACTGCATTGGACGACTCAATCTGAAACAGACAACCTCGGTTGGAATATTTACCGCAGCCTATCTGAAACTGGTTATGAAGATAATGACTACACTCAGAATAACAGCGACGTGATCGCCGGCATGGGAATTTCCACCCAGCCGACCGATTATACATTTGTTGATGAATATTCAGTGATCGAAGGTTTAACTTACTGGTATTGGCTGGAAAGCGAGAGTACAACCAATGAACTTGAACTTTTCGGTCCGATTTCTCTGCAGATTCCCATTCAAGGTGGAATACCAAACACAATTCTTGAAACTGCTCTGAACCCTAATTATCCCAATCCTTTCAATCCATCTACCACGATCAGCTTCAATATCGAGGAAGGTGAGACAGGAACTTTGACGATTTATAACGTCAAAGGTCAGGACGTATTTCGTCAGAAATTTGTAACCGGCGAATACCACCTACTGTGGAATGCTGAAGGCTTGTCTTCCGGAATTTATTTCTACAGGCTGCAAACTCCTTCCACAAACATCACGAAGAAGATGATCTTGATGAAATAGGATTCGTCAAACTTCCGAAGTTTCCGAAACTTCGGAAGTTTTTATTTGGGAAGGGATGATAGGAAAATGCGAAATTATAAAAATAAAGGTTCAGGTTTTTAGAAAGCTTGGTCCTTTGTTTGTTAAAGCTTCAAACGTTTTAAATTAAATTTTTATAAAAGGTAGTGTAACATATTTTATGAAAAGTTATAAAATTGAGGGAGGAGAGATGAAGAAAATTGCAATTTTGTTTTTTTTGATTTTGATGGTTGGAATGGTTAATGCAGAATTATTATTGAATGAGAATTTCGATTATGATGCTGGAACTTATCTTACCGATAATGGATGGACTTTGCATAGTGGATCGGGTGGAATTCCCGTAGTAAATCCTGGTCTTACTTATTCAGGGAGTCCTACTTATCCATCGCAATCTGGAAATGCTATTTCGATTGGTGGAACAACCGAAGATGATAATTATACATTTACAGAAATAACATCTGGTACAGTTTACATCTCATTCTTATTTAACGCTTCAGATGCAGGAACTTCAGGAACTTATTTTTTACATACCTGTCAAAATCCCGAAAATGACGACTATTATGGACGAGTATTTGCGAAGAAAGATGTGACAAATCTTGAATTTTCTTTGAGCCAAGTTGCAACTCCAATCGCTTATACAAATAATGATTATAATTTTGATGAAACATACTTGATCGTTTTAAAATATGAATTCCTTATAGGAGACGACGAGATCAGTTTATTTGTGTTTCCTTCAAGCATTTCGCATGCATCTGAACCGGAAATACCAACATTAGGGCCACTTACAAATTCCACCTATAATGCAAACGAAATTGGGGGGATATGTATAAGACAAGGTCTAAGCGGACCAATTGCACAAATTGATGGAATTCGGGTAGCCACAACTTGGGATGATGCACCTCTCCCTGTCACTCTCTCATCCTTCGAAGCTTTCTATTCCAAAAATGCTGCCGTTCTAAATTGGACAACCCAATCCGAAACAGATAACCTGGGCTTTAATCTGTATCGCAGTGAAAACGAAAATGGGATTGAAGATGATGAATGTCTGCTGATCAATGCTGATCTCATTCCAGGTGTGGGAACTTCTTTCATTCCTACTTTCTATTCCTTTACTGATGAGTATTTAGTTTTAGGTGGGCATACATATTACTACTGGCTGCAGAGTGTGAGCACCACAAATGAATTAGAGCTTTTCGGACCTGTTTCAGTAGATATTCCCTATGAAGGTGAGATCATCACAGTCCTTTCCGAATTCACAGCAGTTTATGAAAACTCGCATCCGGTTCTCAGTTGGACGACTGAATGCGAAACAGATAACCTGGGCTACTTTGTAAAACGAAGTGAAGATCCGAATGGCTACGTTTTGGATGATTGTTTCCAGCTTAATTCTGTAATAATTCCGGGCATGGGAAATACATCTTATAACACCGATTATACTTTCATCGACGAGAATACAGTTATTGAAGGACACACATATTACTATTGGTTAGAAAGTCTTAATACAATCGGGGACGTTAATGTTTTCGGCTCTGTTTCGTTGGAAATTCCTGATCAGGGAGAGATTCCCAATGCCATATTTGAAACAAGTTTAGATCCGAATTATCCCAATCCGTTCAATCCCGAAACAACGATTAAATTCAACGTAAAAGAAAACGAGATTGGCATTTTATCGATCTACAATCTGCGCGGCGAGAGAATCATGAAAGAAAGCTTCGAAGCTGGAAACCATCAATATCGCTGGAATGCAGAAGGTTTAGCATCCGGAATTTATTTCTATAAATTGTCATCTCCGACCACGAATATAACGAAAAAAATGATTTTAATGAAATAATGTAGGTCGATCTGCCAGGTCGCTAATTTTTAAACTTCCGAAGTTTCCTTGTGAATTTTCTAGAAGATAAACTTCGGAAGTTTCCAATGAAATAAAGAAAACAATGTCATTCCCAACCCGATTGGGAATCTAAATAAACGAGATTCCCGCTTTTGCGGGAATGACAAAAGAGTGGATTGATAGATAAAAACCTTGCGCAGGTTAAATACCTCCGCAAGGTTTTTTTTCAGACTTGCACCGCAGCGCAGAGTGGTGCGAGAATGACGGAAGAACCCGAGTCGGGTTTGATATTTTCAGCCCCGAGAACCGTGTCCGGCTTTTGACGGAATCGGGGCTTTTTTTTGACTAACTTGTACGATTCGTTTGACAAAATAACAAATAATAAATAAAAAAGCGACCTGTTCATTCTGAAAAAAAGGAAATGACTATGAAGAAGATAGTAATTGTTGTTTTAGGATTAATTGCAGCGAATTTCTTATTTGCCGGGGATTATCAGGTTGGAGATCATGACTTGTTACTGTTGCCCACTGCCTACACCATGCCCAGGGGAAGTGGTTATTTCTCCGATTATGAATTGTTTTTTATAAACTATTCATTCGCTCCCACTGACCGAACCATTATCGGTGCTTTCAGTTTATTTCCCATCGTAACTGATTTCCTGGATACATTTTCCATTAGTGTTAAACAGAATTATCTCAAATTTAAAAACTTGCAAAGCGCTGCCTGGATTGCTTATGCACCCAAAATGAAAGGTCTAAGTATCGGTAATGTCATCAGCATCGCTACCCCGAATTCCAGTTTTCACATCGGTTATTCAGCTTTAAATGATACGGAATCTGATAATTGGGAAAACCTCTTTATGCTTGGCATCCGCGCTGAACTTACAGAGAGAACTGATTTCATAATTGAATTTGAAAACACGAGTACTCTGATTGAAGAAAATTTCAGCGGCATCGTGTCTTTGGGAATCCGCTTCAAAAGTGAACGAGTAGCCTGGGACTTTGCCGGTGTCCGACCATTGGCGGAGGATACTGGGAGTTTACTTTTCATTCCGCTTATCAAAGCAACGGTTTATTTTCCATAAAATCTACCTTGCGCAGGTTGTCGGACTTCTCGCAGAAAACGACCTTCGCAAGGTTAGCTTGTCAGCAATTCAGCTTCTCAGCATTTAAGTTTGCAACTCCGACTTTCCGATTTGCAAACTTCTGATTGTCGCATTCCACACTTTCCCTTCCGAAGCTTATCTTCCTGCTATTCTGTTCACACTTTCCCTTCCGAAGCTTATCTTTCTGCTATTCTGTTGTAGAAGATTCGGAAGGATATTTCAGTACATTCTTTCCGAATCTTAGTTTTCAGAATTCCTTTGCAGGAAGCTTCGGAAAGGAAACTTTCTTACTGCGGCTTCAAATTCAGTACAATCTTTCCGAATCTTAGTTTTCAGAATTTCTTTGCAGGAAGCTTCGGAAAGGAAACTTTCTCTTTTTGAACGAAGTGATAAAGAGAGGGGATAGCAGGGGTGAGTTAAAAAAAATAATACAATCAATAACCCTCTCATACTGCTCATCCGCAGCAATCACATCATTCCAAAGAAACAAAAAATAAAAAAGTGCTTGACGCCATATACCACCAGTGTACCAGTTGACCCGTACAGTAAAGCAGAAAGGAGGTAGTATGAAGTTCGACGACAGCGTCCCGATCTATTTACAGATCAAAGAAGAAATCGAAAATGCGATTATTACCAACTCCTTGAAAGAAGAAGAAGCTATTCCATCCATCCGCACCTTGGCACAGCAATATAGATTAAATCCTCAGACTATTGCCAATGCGGTGAGCGAATTGATGACTGAAGGTGTGATCTTTAAAAAAAGAGGAATTGGTATGTTCGTAGAAAAAGGTGCTCAATTAAAATTGAGAAAAAAGAAAAACCAAAAATTCCATAGTGATGATTTGCTAAAAGTTATTCAGAAAAGCCGGTCTCTGGGAATTTCCAAAACTGAGTTGATCGCCACGATCGATACTCTTTACAACGAAGGAGGAAAGTAAAATGAATCTGATTGAAACAACCAACCTGACCAAATATTACGGGAAATTGAAAGCTCTCGATAACGTGAGCATTTCCATTCCCAAAGGCAGAATTATCGGACTGCTGGGCAAGAACGGAGCCGGAAAATCTACTTTCATGCGTTGCCTGCTTGGGTTTTTAAAGCATGAAGGCGAGATCACCATCATGGGTGAGACAATGAAAGTTCACAAAGAATCGATCCACAATCACATCGCTTTCATTCCGGATGTGAGCAGTTTGGATGACAAACTCACCGTGCAGCAGACCATCGACTACGTTTCAGCTTTGAATAAATCCTGGAATGCTGAGAAAGCAAATGACTTGCTGACTAAAAGTGAACTTCCTCTCAAAAGCAAAGTATCCAGCCTTTCCAAAGGAATGAAGACAAAACTTTATCTGCTGATCACTCTTTCGCTGGATGTGCAGATCCTGCTTTTGGATGAGCCGACTCTCGGCTTGGATATTGTGTTCAGGAAAGAATTCTTCAACACCATCCTGGGTGAATTTTATGACGAAGAAAAAACCATCATCATTTCCACTCATCAGGTGGAAGAAGTAGCACAGATTTTACAGGACATCATCTTCATTGATCATGGGAAGATCATTCTTTATGAAGACATAGAAG
>JAUSOT010000044.1 GCA_030656075.1 Candidatus Cloacimonadales bacterium | reverse complement strand
CTAAATTAATAAATTTAATTACTATGCTAATTATGTGATTTAGAAGAAGTTAACTTTGTGCTGTCGGTTAGGAGGTAGTCAGGATGATTTTGCAGAATATAACTTGTATTATATTAGTAAGTTATGAAATATGAAAAAGGCATGATCAATATGAATAATGAAAAGAGACTGGATTTCGCAGGATTAAAAGAATTTCTGATGACTAATTATCCTGAAATCGAATTATGCTATGTTTTTGGCTCAGCCAAAAATGGCTTCGTAAAAAAAGATTCCGATCTCGATCTGGGGCTTTTATTTAAATCAGGATTTTCTAAAACACTTGCACTGCAAATTTCCTCTGAACTTGAAGAAAAATTGGGCTGTCCGGTAGATATAGTTGTTTTAAATTCAGCCAATCCCATTCTGTTGCATGAAGTCCTGGGAAATGGTGTAAGATTATATGAAAAAAATAGTTACGACAGAGCTTTATTTGAGCTTAATTCTTTCCGAATGTTTGTAGATAGTACTTATTTTTTGAGGAGAAGATATGCCTAATGAATTGATTATTCTGCGTTTGATCGCCAATATTGAAAGTTATATTAATGACCTTAAACAAGTAGAAAATATTACGTTTGAGGAATTTGAAACAAATATTATCAAACAGCGATTTATCGAAAGAACCTTGCACATTATCATAGAATCTATCATTGATATTGTTCATCATATCATATCGGATCTTCATTTACGAGAGCCGAACTCATATTCTGATGCTTTTAATGTGTTATTTGAAAATCAACTTATCTCTGAAAAAACCAGGAATAGTGGTAAATTGATGTCTCAGTTTAGAAACAGGCTGGTACAATATTATGAAAAAAATGATCCTGAAGTAGTATATGGGATTTTGATCAATCACCAAATTGATTTTCTGGTTTTCATTGAGGATGAGGCGGATAAAGTGAGTATTCTGTTGGTTCAATCGTCTCGATTGAATCATTTGTTATGGTGGATCGTCCCGATCCCATTATGAAATGATGCTTTCGGGACGAAAGTGTAAAAGGCGTGGACTCCTCGGGACGAGAAGTCCAACGAGTTGTGAGGAGAAAAGTGAAAGAAATTTTGGAAATTTCAAATTATTTGACAACGAAAGCCACCCACAAACGATTGCCCAAAATTTTAAAAGAGATAATTTTATGATTAAGTTTTTAAGTAAGAAATTGTTTGGCGATCGCCTGGATCGTGAAATAAAGAAATACACTCCTCTCGTGGAGGATATAAATAATATCTTCCAAACCCTACAAGATCAATCCGATGAACAACTCAGAAGTCGGATAAAAGAGATCAAACAGGATATTCACAGCAGGTTGGAAGAACCTGAAAAAGAACTGGAAGCTGCTTATGAACAGTATCAAACCGACCCGGATGAAAACAGAAAAATCTCCATCGGCAATGATATCGACAGAAGAGAAAAGGAATTGAAACAACAGAACCAGGACATTCTGGATGAATATTTACCGGAAGTTTTTGCGATCATAAAAGATACCTGCCGCAGACTTCTGGGCTATGAATATAATGTTCGCGGCAACAAAGCAGTCTGGGAAATGGTTCCGTTCGATGTGCAGTTGATCGGTGCGATTGTGCTGCACAGCGGCATCATCACCGAAATGGCAACCGGAGAAGGTAAAACACTTGTTGCCGTTATGCCGCTGTTTTTGAATGCTTTACTGGGACACGGCGTCCACCTGATCACGGTGAATGACTACCTCGCTGCGCGTGACTCGGAATGGATGAGTCCTATCTTCGAATTTCATGGATTGGAAGTTGGCTGCATCACCAACGGGATTACCAATGAAGCTCGAAAGGAAGCTTATGCCAAAGACGTCACTTACGGCACGAACAGCGAATTTGGCTTCGACTACCTGCGCGATAACATGGCCGTCAGCGAACAGCATCTCGTGCAGAGAAAACACCAGTATGCCATCGTGGACGAAGTGGACAGCGTTCTCATCGACGAAGCCCGAACGCCGCTCATCATCAGCGGTCCCGTGCAGGAAAGCAAAAATTTCTTTCCCGAACTGAAACCGGTCATCCAGAAACTGGTTAATGCTCAGTACATGCTGGTAAATCGTTATTTGACAGAAGTTAAGGATTTTTTAAAAGAAGAGGAATATGATGCTGAAGAAGTAGGAAGACGTCTGCTTCTCATCATGCGCTCTGCTCCCAAAAATAAATCATTTTTAAAACTGATGAAAGAACCGGAATTGAAAAAACTGGTGACGGAATATGAAGGTTATTACATGCGAGACAAGAAGATGTATGTAATCGATGAAGAGCTTTTTTATGTTGTTGAAGAAAAGCAGAACAGCGTCGAATTAAGCGAAAAAGGCAATGATCTGGTTGCACAAAAAGATCCCAATCTCTTTATAATGGAACAGCTTGATGATATTCTGGATGCTGTTGATGAGAAAGAAAATCTCTCTTATCAGCAGAAGATAGAACTGAAAGAAAAAGAAACTAACCGATTCATGGACAAAAGCGAGAAACTGCACAATATCAAGCAGCTTTTGCGTTCCTACACACTCTTTGAAAAAGAGATAGATTACGTGGTGGTGGATAACAAAGTGATGATCGTCGATCAGTTCACCGGCAGAATGATGCCGGGACGCAGATTCAGTGATGGCCTGCATCAAGCTTTGGAAGCTAAAGAAGGCGTTACCATCGAAGAAGCAACGCAGACTTTTGCCACCATTACTCTGCAGAACTATTTCCGCATGTATGAAAAACTGGCCGGTATGACAGGAACAGCAGTGACGGAAGAAGCCGAATTCGTGGAAATCTACAAACTTCCGGTCATGGAAGTTCCCACCAATCTGCCCATCACCAGAATCGACCATAATGACATGATCTATCTGACTAAAAATGAAAAATATAAAGCTATTATCGATGAGATCGAATATTGGCATAATCTGGAAAAACCGGTTCTGGTGGGAACTGTTACTGTGGAAGTTTCTGAAACTCTCAGCCGACTTCTCAGACGTAGAAATATCAAACATAATGTTTTGAATGCCAAATATCATGAACAGGAAGCTGAGATCATTAAATTTGCCGGAGAACCGGGATCTGTTACCATCGCCACCAACATGGCCGGTCGTGGAACGGACATCAAACTCGGTAAAGGTGTGGTAACTTCCCAGAAAGAAGAATACTTGAAACTCGATAATAAAATCACCCAGGAACATCCTTATGGCTTGCCGCTGGATGGATTGCATGTGATTGGAACGGAAAGACATGAAAGCCGTCGTATCGACCGGCAGCTGCGCGGTCGGGCAGGACGTCAGGGCGATCCGGGAACTTCACGATTTTATTTGACGTTGGAAGACGATCTGATGCGGCTTTTCGGTTCGGAACGGATCGGCCCGATGATGATGAAATTCGGCTTGAAAGAAGGCGAAGCGATCACTCATCCCTGGATGACGAAGACAGTGGAAACTGCTCAGAAACGGGTGGAAGCTTACAACTTTGAAAGCAGGAAACAACTGCTGAAATATGATGAAGTGATGAACCAGCAGCGGGAAGTGATCTACAAATACCGCCGCAACGTGCTCAAAGGCTACGATCTCAAATTCGAAATAGTCGAAATGATCAAAGATTCCATCATCGATATAGTAGAAGATATTATCGGTGAGGAACGTTATTCCGAAAACTGGCAGCTCGATGAAATAGTGAAATGGATCAGGTTAAACTTCAACGTGGTCATCCGGGTAGAGGACATCATTTCCGATCATCTCACCTTTGATGGACTGGTAAATGATCTGCAGGAAATGGTGTTGCGTGCTTATGAGCAAAGAGAAAAAGAACTTACTCCCGAACAAATGCGCGAAATCGAAAGACGCGTGCTGCTTTCCGTGGTAGATGAACTCTGGCGCGATCACCTGCGCGAAATGGACCTGATGAAAGATGGGATCGGCTTGAGAGCTTATGCTCAGAAGGATCCTCTCATCGAATATAAAAAAGAATCTTTCATGCTTTTTCAGCAGCTGGTAACCGGCATCAACAGAAGTGTGGCAAAAAAAGTCTTTACAACATATATCGTTTCTCCAGAAAATATCCAGGATTTTTTGAGGATGGCTAAACAGCGGCATGATGCGAGTTCCGCTTTTAACAAACCCGTTCCCAAAGCAGTTCCGGGGCGGACGAATCAGCCTGAGATCGTCAAAATTCAACCAAGAGTTGTGGAAAATAAGATTGGCAGGAATGAACCCTGTCCTTGCGGCAGCGGGAAGAAATATAAAAAATGTTGTGGTAAATTAGTATAAAAGATTTAGATTTTAAAAAAAGTTTGGAAAATATTTAAGGAATAATAAATGGATGAACTCAGACCGGATGATGTATTGGATATAGTCGCTTCCGGAAAAACCAATAAAACAAAGTTGAAAAAACTGGGGATTTCAGAAACGGAATTCAAGCAATTTATGGATGCTCTCGTCCCCACAGATAAAAAAGATAAGTATCACCGCATACTGGCAGAAGATGAAAAAAGAGTATTAACGCCGGACGCTTTCGGATATTTAATTCATTTATTTGCCATCAAATCGATCGATAAAAATATGTTTGAGAGGATCATGACCGTATCCATGCAATTGAACCTCTTTCTAAAAAGAAAAATCGACAAATCCATCATGGATGAAATCGTAAATTATATCATATTTTCAGGTGAAAAAGATATTTCGTTGAAAGAACTTCTGGATGTCTTTTTTGGTCTCGAAAGTGATATCCAATTTGAAGAAGACGTAAATTAATAAAAGGAATTGTATTTATAAATGGGTAAAAGTTTAATAATCGTAGAATCTCCGGCCAAAGCAAAAACGATCGGGAAATATCTGAATAACAAATATGTTATCAAAGCTTCGATGGGGCATATCCGCGATCTGCCACGCAACAATTTCGGGGTGGATGTTTCAAATGGATTTAATCCGGAATATATCGAAGATCCGAAAAAGGAAAAATTGATTTCCGAATTGAAAGCTGCGGCTGCAAAAGCTGACAGCATTTATCTGGCATCCGACCACGACCGCGAAGGTGAAGCGATCGCCTGGCACCTGGTGGAAGTCTTGAAAAAAGAGATCAAAGACAAGCCTGTACACCGCATAATTTTTAACGAGATCACCCGCACCGCTATTCAGAAAGCCATGGAAAATCCCGGGCATATCGATGATAATAAAGTAGATTCTCAGCAGGCTCGCAGAATTTTGGATCGCATCGTTGGTTACAATATCAGTCCGCTTCTCTGGAAGATCATCACCAAAAATCTCAGCGCCGGCCGGGTGCAATCGGTTGCCTTGCGCATCATTTGTGAGCGTGAAGAAGAGATCAACAGCTTTATACCCAAGGAATATTGGAACGTTGAAGCAATTTTATGCAGGGATAAACTGATTCCCTTCAAAGCAAGTTTGCAGAAATGGAACGATAAAAAAGTAAATATTTCCAATAAAGTAAGCGCTGATGAAATCCTGGAAAGCATTAAAAATAAAGAATTTAAACTTTCCAAGATCGTTGAATCCACCAAAAAGATCCAACCTTCTCCACCCTATATCACCAGCACTTTGCAGCAGGATGCAGCCAGACTTTTATATTTCTCCGCCAAGAAAACCATGCAAATTGCTCAGCAACTTTATGAAGGAATCGATCTGGATGGCGACACTGTCGGTTTGATCACCTACATGAGAACAGATTCTCTGCGAGTTGCCAATGAAGCTTTAGCTTCCTGTCGCAAGCTGATTGTCGAACGATTTGGTAAGCTAAAATTGAATCAAAGCACCAGAGTTTTCAAAACCAGGAATAAAGCTCAGGATGCGCATGAAGCCATTCGACCGACGAATTCTTTCCAGACTCCGGAAAGTATCTCAGCATATCTGAGTAAAGATCAAATGAAGCTTTATACTTTGATCTGGCAGAAATTCATTGCAACCCAGATGGTGCCCATTTCCCTGAAAACCAAGAACCTGGAGATCACGATCGGAACCGGTATGTTCGGCGCAACCGGAAATACGATCACCGAAAAGGGATTTCTGGATGTTTTTCCACATACTAAAGTAGTTTTGGGTGAAATAATCGATGACGGATATGCTGTGAATGATATTTTGGATTGTAAAAAACTCGAAGCATTGCAGCAATTCACCAAACCACCGGTGCGCTTCACAGAAGCCATGCTGATCAAAGAACTGGAATCTGACGGCATCGGCCGTCCATCTACTTACGCTGCGATCACAAATACCATCCAGGCGAGAAAATACGTTCAAATGACAGAACGGAAATTCATTCCTACAGAATTGGGCATTACTGTGAACAAATTCCTCGTGACCAATTTTGAAAATTTCTTTAATGTGAAGTTTACGGCAGAGATGGAAGAAAGTCTGGATAAAATCGAATTTGGCGAAGTTGATCGTGTAGTATTACTGAAAGATTATTATGCCGCGTTGAATGATCTGATCAAAAAAGTGGATTATAAAGATGCCAAGAAATCAGTCAGTGAAAAAACTGAGATCAAATGTGAAAAATGCGGACATGAGATGTATTTGAAATGGAGTAGGAACGGTCAGTTCCTGGCCTGTTCGAATTTTCCCGAATGCAAGAATATCAAGAATTTCAAACGTATGGAAGATGGAACAATCGAGATCGTCGAACCGGAAATACTGGCTGAGAAGTGTCCCGAATGCGGGGGAGACCTGATGCACCGTCACGGTAAATTTGGGGAATTCATCTCCTGTACAAATTATCCAAAATGCAGATTTACCAAACCTGTCACACTCGGTGTGAAATGCCCGGAATGCAAAGACGGTGAGATCACGGAGAAAAAAAGCAAAAAAGGCAGAACGTTTTATTCCTGCACAAATTATCCGACCTGCAAATACATCACTAATTATAAACCGGTGGATTTGAGTTGTCCGAAATGCGGAAATTATTACCTGGAAGAACAGAAATCCAAAACCAAAGGTGTTTTTAAAAAATGTCCTCAATGCGGCGAAGAAGTATTTTAATTACCTGTAACCTTCCGAAGCTTTTCTCTCAAAACTTATTTGTTTTAGGATTCGGAAGGTAACAAGAAATGAACGTGTTGCAGACTTTTTTTGCCCCTCCCTGCCCTCCCCAAGGGAGAGGGAATCTAGCTACTCCTTCTCCAAGGGTTCTGCATAATTCATATTGAAACCACTAAAGTGGTTCAGTGCGAGTTTGGTTTCATTTCATCTCACAGTTAAAACTGTGGGTTAATGATATACTGAATATTGAATTAACCCACAACTTCAGTTGTGGGAATAATCAAACCCGCGTATGAAAATTTCAACCATTTTAATGGTTTCTGAAATTTTGCCTAATCATGCAGAATACATACTCCTTCTCCTCGATAGGAGAAGGTTGGTTTACCCCGTGAAATTCAGCTTGCTGAATATTTCATTGGGGATGAGGTTGAAAATTGTTAGGAAAAAAGATGTTTTTTATTGAGGAATTGATTTGTTGAAATTGAAGAATGTTGATATTGACTTTCCGAATCTTAGAAGATTGAGTTTCTCTGCAAGAAGCTTCGAAAAGGCTGATTTGGAAAAGATAATAATTGTGATTGGTGAATAAAAATGCATTTTTTTGAAGGTTTAGGCAGCAGTTTCCAGAGTATTTTCTCTCATAAAATGAGATCGATTCTAACCTTGTTAGGGATCATCATCGGTGTGTTTGCCGTAGTCACGATGTTCTCATCCATTTATGGTTTAAAGCAGATGATCACCGAAAAAATGGCAAGCATGGGCTGGAATAATTCGCTGATAATTTATCCTTCAACCGGCAACGAAAAATCAAGTTCCAGGCAAGGCAGCTTTCGTTTTCGTTATATAAACCGGGAAGCCAAACCTTTAACGATCGATGATTATCAAATGCTTAAAGGTGAGACTACTTACAAATCAATTTACGGTTACATAAGCTCAAGGCAAAGATTTCTATATAAAGATAATCAAGAAAGGTTAAACCTGAATGCTACAAACAATGAGTTTTTCAAGAATAAAACCTACAACATCAAATCAGGACGCATGTTCATGGCTTTTGAAGAGATCAATGCCCTCAAAGTTTGCATTGTCGGTCATTACTTCGTTGAAGAATATTTTTCCAAAGACGATCCCATTGGTAAATTTCTAACTATCGGAGAGAACCGGTTTAAAATAATCGGAGTTTTGGGAGAAGATACGCTGAATTCTGCCGGAATGGATTTTAACCGCTGGGAAAGAAAGCACGACCTGGAAGCAGTTTACATTCCGCTTGCCACCGGCGCCAAATACCTGCGCAACGATGATGCCATCGATTATATCTATATTCAGGCTTTTGACGGAAGTCATTATTGGAAACTGAAAACGGAAGTTACACAGAAACTGATGGCCAAACACAATATGGCGCACGATTTTTCTTTCAACGATGTGGGTGCGCTTCTCTATCAGATTACCAATGAAATCGGTGATATGATGAAAAAGTGGAATATCACGCTTTCGGCTATCGCTTCCATCTCGCTCATAGTCGGTGGGATCGGGTTATTCAGCACTTTGTTGATTTCCATAAATGAACGCATGATGGAGATCGGCATCAGGAAAAGCATCGGCGCCACAAATATGGATATTCTGTCGCTCTTTTTGATGGAAGCCATTATCCTGGCTTTGATCGGAGCTTTGATCGGAGTGGGAATTTCTTCAGCTCTCATCATGATCATCGCCAAAGCGATCAAATTCAATTTTCCAATTCCAACCTTAGGAATTTTTCTGGGATTAGGTTTTGCTGTGGTTATCGGTTTGATCTCGGGTTTGTATCCGGCTATCAAAGCATCCCGCATCGATCCGATCAAAGCGATTTATTATTTCGAATAGAATTTTATAATCGACTAAAATAAAACGAGTTACAAGCTCTCTTCAATTATGCCGTTTTCGTTTTTAACGAATTTTGCCGTATCGGGATTTGTACCATTCTGAGCCATTACAACGCAGTTTTTTCCCTTACTCTTCCCTTCATATAAAGCTTGGTCGGCTACTTTGATGCACTGCTCAAATTCCATTGGCCTGTCATAAACGCTAACTCCGAGCGTGACTGTGATCGGAATCTTTTTATTGCTGATCATGTAGGGAGTGACCGATACACTTCTCCTTATCTTCTCAGCCAGGGAGTTTCCACCTTCCACATCTGTTTCCGGCAGTAATAAGAGAAATTCTTCACCACCCCAGCGCCCGATAATATCCTGTTTACGAACCGAAGACTGCATCAGGTGAGCGATCGATTCCAGAACAAAATCTCCGGCATCATGACCAAATTTATCGTTAACCTGTTTGAAGTTATCGATATCCACCATGATCAATACAAACGGTTTTCCATTTCGGGCAAAACGCTTTTTCTCATGCTCGATCTTTTCGATCATATCCCGCCGGTTGGATATTTTAGTTAAGGGATCGGTGCGCGAAATTTGCTCAAGTTTGTAATTAGCAGAATTCAATTCATGAACGGTTTTATGCAGTTTTTTATTTGTTTTGGCAACAAGCTGCCATTGATTTAAACTGATGCCGGCGAAAACAACAATTAACAAACCGATTATTATGTAATATTTTTGAATGGTTCTCTGTTTGGAAAGTAGCAAATCTTTGTTGGTAAGTTCCAATTCTTTGATGGCGCGGTCACGGCGAATTTCTGCGATTTGTTGTAAAATCGAATTCTGGGGACTTAAATATCCCATCTGCAAACTAAGAGATTTTTCAAGGTAAACCGCTGAAGTTATATCATCTCCCAGCAAAGAATAAGCAGAAGCTAAAATGTTGTAGGTCACTACTATCTGATTTTTATCATCATTTTTTAAAGCAATTTTCAGCGCTTGGTTGCAATAGTCAATACTTTTGGTTACATCATCGTAAAGATAAGCATTTGCCAAATAAATGAGGAGTTCATATCTTTCAATGGGTTTTGCCGTTTCCAGTTTCTCTTCCAATAAATGGATATCACTCTCGGGTAATACTGTGAAGCTAATATAAATAAAAACCAAAAATAATACTATTTTCTTCATCCCCTGAACTCCGTAAATAAACAAATAATATTTTCAGTTATCTATCAAATAAATAAAACTCAGATAACTTCTTAAAATCTTCAATCCTCTCAAAAAACTATTTTTTTCAATTCCACAGTTTAGGCGAATCCAACCGTAAGCATTTGCGCCAAAAGCAGAACCGGGAATCACAATTGCACCCTTTTTTGCTAGTTCATAAGCAAATTTTACATCATTTACTTCGACCTGCACAAACAAATATGGTAATGATTTATTTGGCAAGATATTAATGCCTGCCAAATAATCCAGAACAATTTTCCGATTTGTGAGAAGTTGTTGTCTGATCTTCTCAGATTCTTCCATTCCCGTTTTGGAAAAAGCTTTTAGGGCGATTTCCTGGGAGAGTGTCGGAGCACAGGTTGAAAGATATTGATGTACTTTGATGATTGGTTCAATTAATTCCGGTTGGTTTGATATTGCCCAACCCAGTCTCCAGCCGGATAGACAGTGAGATTTAGACAAACTGGAAATACAGATAACATCTGCTTTATGGGAAAAGAATGATTCAGGTCTTTCCTCGATAAAAAGTTCACGATATACTTCATCAACAACTAAAAGTACTTTTTTCTCAGCACAGGTTTTTACGATTAAATCAATTTCATCTTTACCGAAACAGGTTCCGGTTGGATTGGAAGGATTATTTAAAACAACGAGTTTTGTTTTTTTGCTGAAAGCTTTTTGAAACGAAATTTTATTTAAACTGAAATTGCTGGCAGCGTCTAAATCGAAAGCGACTATTTTTGCTCCCAGCATTTCTGCAATGGTGCGATATGCCAGGAAGGTTGGATCAGCAATGATAACTTCATCATCCGGATTTAAATAACTGAAAAAAGTGGCGAAAAGTGCTTCTTCCGCACCGTTGGAAACGCAAACATTATTATTGAATTCGGTATTATAATAATTGCATATACATTCTCGTAATTCCAGTAAACCGGCATTGTGTGTGTATCCCAGAAGTTTGGAATCGAGGATTTGCTTGGCATGATCTATCAAGTAGCGGGGAGGAGGGAATTGGATTTCTCCCAATCCGAAATTAACGGAATTTGCTGGTGCAGCTTCAACAATCTTCCTGATCGCTGATTTTTCCAGGAATTTGATGTTTTCCGCAATTTCTATTTTTTTCTCCAATCTTCTTCCTGAATTTATTAATCTTCCTATCTAAGTTCTTCTTCCATGCTCACAGCAGAATCGCTAGCAAAATCACGATATTTAATGATAATCGGGCAGTAAATTGAAAAATCCGGATTTGATCTGAGCGGACGAGTGCCGGAAACAACTACGGCATTTTTGGGGATCACAACTGGTTTTCCGGGTTCTTTGGGAATAT
This sequence comes from Candidatus Cloacimonadales bacterium, assembly GCA_030656075.1. Taxonomy (GTDB): domain Bacteria; phylum Cloacimonadota; class Cloacimonadia; order Cloacimonadales; family TCS61; genus B137-G9. The sequence continues at coordinate 1,018 of JAUSOT010000044.1, read as the reverse complement.
AATAATTATTAACAGCATCAAAAATCGGTGTGCCGGAAGTGATGATGACTCCAGCCGCAATTATCGCTCGTTCCTGCACTATCACACCTTCATATATTCCGCAATTCCCACCGATGAAAACATTATCTTCGATGATGACAGGATTTGCTCCAATCGGTTCCAGAACTCCGCCGATCTGCGATGCAGCGCTCACATGCACATTTTTTCCGATCTGAGCGCAAGTGCCGACCAAAGCGTGAGAATCGATCATGGAACCTTCATCCACGTAAGCTCCGACGTTGATGTACATGGGCGGCATCATGATCACATTGGAAGCAACAAACGCACCTTCCCGCACTGCAGATCCACCCGGGACAAGACGGATATTTCCTCTATTCGTTAAATCCTGAACAGGAAAAGTCTCTTTATCTATGAAACTTCCCATTTTCACGATCTTGCCCATGCGAAATCCAGCTAAAATACCTTTTTTTACCCAATCGTTGGTAATCCAGTTTCCATCAATTTTTTCTGCTGCCCGAATAGTTCCATTATTCAATGCAGATCGAAATTCATAAAAAAGATCGAAATCTTCTTTGGCGAATTCTTGTTTCTCATATAAATTTTGAATTTTGTTTTTCATTTTATGACCTCTTTCATTTCCTTTCAAGATTTGGATTTCTTTCTCTTATTCTCAAATTCTCATCTCGTTTCTCTCATTCCCAAATTGCATTTGGGAATGCAATTGCACCAAAAGTTTCACTTTGATAATGCATGAGAGAAATTCTCATTCCCAAATTCCATTTGGGATTGCAATTGACATCTCATTCCCAAATTCCATTTGGGATTGCAGTTGAATCAAAAGTTTCAGTTTGATAATCCTCTAAATTATTCATGATATTCATTATCACTTCCTGCTTCTTTCAAAATACAATTTTTTGTCCAATCTTGTTCCCAAATGCAATTTGGGATTGCAGTTGAATCAAAAGTTTCACTTTGATAATCCTCTAAATTATTTCTGATATTCATTACTAACTTCACG
>JAUSOT010000032.1 GCA_030656075.1 Candidatus Cloacimonadales bacterium | reverse complement strand
CACGGAGATCTCAACGGGATAGGCTACGAAGTCATCCTGAAAACACTGGCTGAACCCAGGGTTTATGAAGAGTTCGTTCCTGTTATTTACGGATCTTCAAAAGCTGCTGCATATTACAGAAAGTTGCTCGACATTCAGGGCATCAACCTGAACATCATCAATTCAGTGGAAGAAGCACATCCAAAAAAAGTAAATATCATCAATTGCACGGATGATGAAATTAAGGTGGAACCCGGAAAAGTCACTGAAGAAGCGGGAAAAGCATCTCTGGCGGCATTAGAAAGAGCATGTGAAGATATTCAGAAAGGATTGGTTCATGCCATCGTGACTGCACCCATCAACAAAAAAAATATCCAGTCGGAAAAATTTCACTTCCCCGGACATACAGAATACTTAGAAGAAAAATTCGGAGATGGAAATACAGCACTCATGCTACTTGTCAACGACGTGATGCGGGTTGCCGTCGTAACCGGACATATTCCCGTGCAAGAAATTACGAGCAAAATCACCTCCGAAATAATCGTCGAAAAACTTCGGGCATTCAACAATTCTCTGAAGCAGGATTTCACGATTATTCGTCCGAGAATCGCTATTTTGGGATTGAATCCTCACGCAGGCGATGAAGGAGTGATTGGAAATGAGGAAGAAACAATCATCAAACCCGCTTTGAAAGCAGCGGAAAAAGAAGGCTTATTGTGCTTCGGCCCTTATCCGGCCGATGGATTCTTCGGTTCAGGAAATTTCAATAAGTTTGATGGAGTGCTTGCTATGTACCATGATCAGGGACTTATCCCATTCAAAACAGTATCGATGGATCGTGGGGTGAATTTCACAGCTGGTTTGTCGGTTATACGCACCTCACCTGCTCACGGCACTGCATACGATCTGGCCGGACAAAACATCGCATCGGAAGAATCGTTCCGTCAGGCTCTATTCATGGCGTATGACATTTTGCAAAACAGAAAACTTGATAAGGAGATTCGTTCCAATCCGCTGAAAGTTGAAGAAAGAAGAGAGAATAGAGGGGGGAGAATAGCGTAAAGCGAAGAACGAAGAGCTATAAGCAAAGAGCGAAGAACATTCCACAGGATGAGAATGATTTCTTATATATATGGCATTAAATCGAAATCACAATCGAAATGAATCACATCGTTGAAGAGCAATACATGAAAGCGTTAAGCAAAGGAGATCAAAAAGCCTTTGAGGTGCTTTTTCTGTATTATCAACCGAAATTAATCCATTTTCTTTTCGGAATGATAAAAGATGTAGAAATATCACGTGATATTGCTCAGGA